>NZ_JBGLYV010000061.1:0-39776 GCF_047304225.1 Pseudomonas sp. Pseusp3
GTACCGGCACGTTGGGCGGCCAGGCGGGCAGCGGCGGTGTCGGTGGTTACGGCGGCGGTTATGACGCCACCCACATGGGCGGTCGCGGCGGTACCACCACTGGCGGTGCTGGCGGGGTGGGCGTTTCCTATTACAGCAACGGCGGTAACGGTGCGACGGCCACCAATGGCACGATTTCCATTGGCGGTGGCGGCGGCGGGGCCGGTTGGGACAAGGTAGGTGGCGCCGGCGGCAACGCGGCGGGCGGGATCTACAACGCCAGCAGCGGCACCATCACCGTCATTGGCACGTCGACCATCAGCAACAACATCGGCGCCGGTGGCGGCGGTGGCGGTGGCGGTGGCCAAGGCAGCAATGCCAGTAATGGCGGCATTGGCGGCCGGGGCGTCGGTGCGATCTGGAACAAAGGCACGCTGCTGATGACTACCGCCAACTTCGCCGCCCTGGCCGGTAATGCCGCGGCCAGTGGTGCAGGCGGTACCGCGCAGGGTGGAGGTTCAACCGGCACCTCGCCGACCTCTTTCGCGACCATCTACAACGACGGTGGTGTACTCAACACCGCGTATGCACCACCGCCGACCGCGACCATCGTGGTTGCTGACACCACACTGAGCATCGGCGAAACGTCCTTGGTGACGATCACCTTTTCCGAGGCCGTGACCGGTTTCACCAACGCCGACCTGACCATCGCCAACGGTACGCTCACTGCAGTGAGCAGTAGTGACGGCGGCATCACCTGGACAGCAACCTTCACGCCGTCCGCCAGTATTTCCGATACGACCAACGTCATCACCCTGGACAACACCGGAGTGATAAACGGTCTGGGCACCGCCGGCGTCGGCACCACCAACTCCAATAATTACACGGTCGACACCGTACGCCCCACCGCGACCATCGTGGTGGCGGACAATGCGCTGAGAGTCGGCGAAACCTCGCTGGTGACCATCACCTTCAACGAAGCGGTCACCGGCCTCACCAACGCCGACCTGACGATTGCCAACGGTACGCTCACGGCGGTGAGCAGCAGTGATGGCGGCATCACCTGGACGGGGACCTTCACCCCGACCGCCAGCATCACCGATACGACCAATCTCATCACCCTGGACAACACCGGGGTCAGCGACCTGGCGGGCAATGCCGGGAGCGGCACCACCGATTCGAACAACTACGCTATCGATACCGTGCGCCCGACCGCGACCCTTGTGGTGGCCGATACCAGCTTGAGCATTGGTGAAACCTCGCTGGTGACCATCACGTTCAGCGAAGCGGTCAGCGGGTTCACCAATGCCGACCTGACGATTGCCAACGGTACGCTTACAGCGGTGAGCAGCAGCGATGGCGGCGTCACCTGGACCGCGACCTTCACCCCGACGGCCAGTGTCAATGACACGACCAACCTGATCACCCTGAACAATACCGGGGTCAGCGACCTGTCGGGCAACGCCGGCAGCGGCATCACCGATTCGAACAACTATGCGATTGATACGCTCCGTCCAACCGCCACCATCGTTGTGGCGGACACGGCGCTGAAAATCGGCGAAACCTCGCTGGTGACGATCACCTTCAGCGAGGCGGTGACCGGGTTCACCAATGCGGACCTGACCATTGCCAACGGTACACTCACGGCGGTGAGCAGCAGCGACGGCGGCATCACCTGGACGGCGACCTTCACCCCGAGCGCCAGCATCACCGACATGACCAACCTGATCACCCTGGACAACACCGGGGTCAGCGACCTGGCGGGCAACGCCGGCAGCGGCACCACCGATTCCAACAACTATGCGATCGACACCGTGCGCCCGACGGCCACCATCGTGGTCGCGGACACGGCGCTGAGAATCGGCGAAACCTCACTGGTGACCATCACCTTCTCCGAGGCGGTGAGCGGTTTCACCAACGCCGATCTGAACATCGCCAACGGCACACTCACTGCGGTGAGCAGCAGTGACGGCGGCATCACCTGGACCGCAACTTTCACGCCTTCGGCGAGCATCAACGACACCACCAACCTGATCACCCTGAACAACACCGGGGTCAGCGATCTGTCGGGTAACGCCGGCAGCGGCACCACCGACTCCAACAACTACGCCATCGACACCGTGCGCCCGACGGCCACCATCGTGGTCGCGGATACGACGCTGACCGCGGGCGAAACCTCGCTGGTGACCATTACCTTCAGCGAGGCGGTGAGCGGCTTCACCAACGCCGACCTGACGATTGCCAACGGTACGCTCACGGCGGTGAGCAGCAGCGATGGCGGCATCACCTGGACCGCGACCTTCACTCCGACCGCCAGCATCAATGACCCGACCAACCTGATCACCCTGAACAACACCGGGGTCAGCAATCTGGCGGGCAACTCCGGGAGCGGCACCACCAACTCGAACAACTACGTGATCGACACCGCCCCGCCAACCGCGACCATCGTGGTTGCCGACAACGCACTGAAAATCGGCGAAACGTCACTGGTGACCATCACCTTCGATCAGGCCGTAGCCGGTTTCACCAACGCCGACCTGACGATCGCCAACGGTACGCTCACCGCGGTGAGCAGCAGTGACGGCGGCATTACCTGGACGGCGACCTTCACCCCGACTGCCAGCATCACCGACGCGACCAACCTGATCACCCTGGACAACACCGGTGTGCAGGCTGTCGCCAGCGGTAACGTGGGCAGTGGCACCACCGACTCCAACAACTATGCCATCGACACCGTGCGCCCGACGGCCACCATCGTGGTCTCGGACACGGCGCTGAAAATCGGCGAAACCTCGCTGGTGACGATCACCTTCAGCGAGGCGGTGAGCGGCTTCACCAACGCCGACCTGACCATCGCCAACGGTACACTCACGGCGGTGAGCAGCAGCGACGGCGGCATCACCTGGACGGCGACCTTCACGCCTTCTGCGAGCATCTCCGACACGACCAACCTGATCACCCTGGACAACACAGGGATCAGCGACCTGGCGGGCAACGCCGGTAGCGGCACCACCGATTCCAATAACTTCGCCATCGACACGGTTCGACCCACCGCGACCATCGTCCTGGCAGACGCTACCCTGAGTGCAGGCGAAACCTCGCTGGTGACCATCACCTTCAGCGAAGCGGTGAGCGGCTTCACCAACGCCGACCTGAGCATCGCCAACGGTACGCTCACTGCAGTGAGCAGCAGTGACGGCGGCATCACCTGGACCGCCACCTTCACCCCGACCGTCGGCGTGAATGACTCAAGCAACCTGATCACCCTGAACAACACCGGGGTCAGCGATTTGGCGGGCAACACCGGCAGCGGCACCACCAACTCCGGCAACTACACCATCGATACGGTGCTGCCGACGGCAACCATCGTGGTAGCCGACAATGCATTGAAAATCGGTGAAACGTCGCTGGTGACCATTACCTTCAGCGAAGCGGTGAGCGGTTTCACCAACGCCGACCTGACCATCGCCAACGGTACACTCACTGCGGTGAGCAGCAGCGACGGCGGCATCACCTGGATTGCGACCTTCACCCCGACCAGCGCCATCACCGACACCAGCAACGTCATCACCCTGGATAACAGTGGTGTGCAAAATGGCTCGGGCAACGCCGGCAGCGGCACCACCGACTCCAACAACTACGCCATCGATACCGTGCGCCCGACCGCCACCGTCGTGGTTGCGGACTCGGCGCTGGCGGTGGGGCAGACATCAGTGGTGACCATTACCTTCTCCGAGGCAGTGACCGGCTTCAGCATCGCCGACCTGACGGTGAACAACGGTACCCTGAGCAGTCTGAGCACCAGCGATAACATCACCTGGACCGCCACCCTGACGCCGACGGCGAGCATCACCGATGCGACCAACCTGATCACCCTGGACAACACCGGGGTGGCCGATGTGGCCGGCAATACCGGCAGCGGCACCACCGACTCCAACAACTACGCCGTCGACAGCCAACGCCCGACGGCCACCATCGTCCTGGCGGACGCTACCCTGAGTGCCGGAGAAACAACGTTGGTGACGATCACCTTCTCCGAGGCGGTGACCGGTTTCGACAACAGTGACTTGAGCATCGCCAACGGCACGCTGAGTGCAGTCAGCAGCAGCGACGGCGGGATTACCTGGACCGCAACCTTCATCCCGACCGTCGGCGTGAAGGATACGAGCAACATCATCACCCTGAACAATACCGGTATCACCGACGTGGCGGGCAACACCGGCAGCGGCACCACCAACTCCGCCAACTACACCATCGATACGGTGCTGCCGACGGCGACCATCGTAGTAGCCGACAATGCGTTGAAAATCGGTGAAACGTCGCTAGTGACCATTACCTTCAGTGAAGCGGTGAGCGGTTTCACCAATGCTGACCTGACCATTGCCAACGGCACTTTGACCTCCGTCAGCAGCAGCGATGGCGGCATCACCTGGACCGCGACCTTCATCCCGACCGCCAGCATTACCGACACGACCAACCTGATCACCCTGGACAACACCGGTGTGCAAAATGCCTCGGGCAACGCCGGCAGCGGCACCACCGATTCCAACAACTATGCCATCGACACCGTGCGCCCGACCGCTACCATCGTGGTCGCGGACACGGCGCTGAACATTGGCGAAACCTCGCTGGTGACGATCACTTTTAGTGAAGCGGTGAGCGGTTTCACCAACGCCGACCTGACCATCGCCAACGGTACACTCACGGCTGTGAGCAGCAGTGACGGCGGCATCACCTGGACGGCGACCTTCACACCTTCGGCGAGCATCAACGACACGACCAACCTGATCACCCTGGACAACACCGGGGTCAGCGATCTGGCGGGCAACACCGGTAGCGGCACCACCGATTCCAATAACTACGCCATCGACACGCTTCGACCCACCGCGACCATCGTCCTGGCAGACGCCACCTTGAGTGCGGGCGAAACGTCGCTGGTGACCATTACCTTCAGCGAAGCGGTGAGCGGCTTCACCAACGCCGACCTGACCATCGTCAACGGTACGCTCACTGCGGTGAGCAGCAGCGACAGCGGCATCACCTGGACTGCGACCTTCACCCCAACCGCCGGCGTGAATGACACGAGCAACATCATCACCCTGAACAATACCGGTGTGACCGATTTGGCCGGCAACACCGGCAGCGGCACCACCAACTCCGGCAACTACACCATTGATACGGTGCTGCCGACGGCGACCATCGTGATCGCCGACAATGCGTTGCAAAGCGGTGAGACGTCGCTGGTGACCATTACCTTCAGTGAAGCGGTAACAGGTTTTGATAACAGTGACCTGACCATTGCCAACGGCACCTTGACCTCCGTCAGCAGCAGCGACGGCGGTGTCACCTGGACCGCGACCTTCACCCCGACCAGCGCCATCACCGACACCAGCAACGTCATCACCCTGGATAACAGCGGTGTGCAAAACGCCTCGGGCAACGCTGGCAGCGGCACAACCGATTCCAACAACTACGCCATCGACACCCAGCGCCCGACCGCCACCATCGTGGTCGCCGACAATGCCCTGAACATCGGCGAAACCTCGCTGGTGACCATCACCTTCAGCGAAGCAGTGAGCGGTTTTGACAACAGTGATCTGCTGATCGATAACGCCACCCTGAGTGCGGTGAGCAGCAGCGATGGCGGCATCACCTGGACGGCCATCCTGACGCCGGCTGCCAGCATCGCCGATCCGACCAACCTGATTACCCTGGACAATACCGGGGTGACCGATGTGGCCGGCAACACCGGTAGCGGCACCACCGATTCGAACAATTACGCGATCGACAACCAACGCCCGACCGCCATCGTTGTCATGGCCGACACCGACCTGCATCCCGGTGAAACGACTCTGGTGACCATCACCTTCAGCGAAGCGGTCAGTGGTCTGGACAGTTCTGACCTGAGTGTTGCCAACGGCACGTTGAGCGGGTTGAGCAGCAGCGACGGTGGTGTTACCTGGACCACGACTTTTACCCCGACGGCCGCGATCACCGACACCAGCAACCTGATAACCCTGGACAACAGCGGTGTCACCGACGCGGCAGGCAACGCCGGGAGCAGGGTGACCAACTCGGCGAATTACCTGGTGCAAACCAGCGTGCCGACCGCCAGCATCGTGATCGCCGACACGGCGCTCAAGGCTGGTGAAACGACCCTGGTGACCATCACCTTCAGTGAGGCGGTCAGCGGATTCAGCAATGCCGACCTGACCATCGCCAACGGTACACTGAGCAGCGTCAGCAGCAGTGATGGTGGCATCACGTGGACGGCGACCTTTACGCCAGCCTCGAACGTAACCGACACCAACAACCTGATCACCCTCGACAATAGCGGCGTGGCCAATGTGTCGGGCAACACGGGGTCTGGCACCACCGATTCGAGTAATCTTGCCATCGACACCGCGCTGCCGACCGCGACCATCGAGGTTGCTGACACAGCGCTGAGTACCGGCGAAACCTCATTGGTGACCATTACCTTCAGCGAAGCGGTGAGCGGTTTCGACAACAGTGACTTGACCATCGCCAACGGCACCCTGAGCAATGTCAGTTCCAGCGACGGCGGGATCACCTGGACCGCTACCTTCACCCCGACGCTCGACATCACCGACACCAGCAGCACCATCGTGCTGAACACGGCAGGTGTGCAGGATCTGGCCGGCAACGCGGGCAGCGGCACGGTCAACTCCAATACCTACGACATTGACACCCAAATTCCGACCGCCACCATCGTGGTCGCCAATCCGAACCTGGGGGTGGGCCAGACTTCGCAGGTGACCATCACGTTCAACGAAGCGGTCAGCGGTTTTGATTTGTCCGACATCAGTATTGCCAACGGCACCTTGTCCGACCTGAGCAGCAGCGATGGTGGCAAGACCTGGACGGCGACCCTGACACCGGCCGCCAACGTCAATATCGCCAGCAACGTGATCAGCATCAACTATGCCGGTATCAGCGACATGGCCGGCAACAGCGGCAGCGGTGTGAGCCAATCCGACAATTTTGTCATCAACACGGTGCCAACTTCCTCGGTGGTTTTCGTGTCGACAGACCCGGATTTGCGCAGCAACCCCCCGGTGACGCTGCCCGATGTGCCCAACGTGCCGCTGCAACCGGCCATTTTCACGCCTCCGACGGGCAACCTCGGTTCACCGTTGACCTTCCAGCCGTTGTTCGAACAGCGGGTGATCGGCAATGGCATCCGGCCGTTGGGCGATATTTTCATGAATCACGGCGCATTGACCCCGAGTTTCATCGCACAGGTTTTCAGCGGCAATGACGGCGGTGGCGATGGTTCGGGGCATGGTTTCCTCGGTTTCGGCGGCGGCGACGGCGGTGTGTTCAGCACCAGCACGCTGTCGAGCCTGTTCAATCAGGACAGCGGTGCCGAGCGTGATTCGTTGAATGCCTTTGGCAGCCAGTCGATCAAGTCCGGCGATGTTTCCCAGGGCCTGCGCGGGGTGTTTGGCGCACCGACCCTGGGCCAGCAATTGCAACAGCTCAAAGACAACGAGAAGCAGCAGGTCGATAACCTGGCCGCCGCTTTGAAACTGGCCGGCATCAGCGAAATGCAGGCCTGATGAAAACCTCCACTTGTGATGCGGCACCCAGGGGCGATGCAAGGATGAAGAGAAGTCATAAGTTGTTTGGAGCCAGTCTGCTGGCACTGGCGATCAGCGGATGCGCCGTGACCAGTGAGCCGATCGAACGCAGTGTCAGTGAGCAGCGGGCCAAAAGTGACCTGCAAAGCATGTACAAGGGGCAGGAGCCTCTTGGCGGCCCGTTGACCCTGCACCAGGCCATGGCCCGTGCGGTGAAGTACAACCTCGAAGGCCGGTTGAAAATCATGGAAGAGGCCCTGGCCAAGCGTCAGCTCGACCTCGCCAGTTTCGACATGCTGCCGCGCATGGCGCTGGACGCCGGATACGTGGGCCGCAATAACGTCAACGCCTCCAGCAGCCAGAGTGTGCGCACCGGCACGCAGTCCCTGGAACCTTCGACCTCCCAGGACCGCGACCGTGACGTGGCGGACCTGACCATGGTCTGGAACGTGCTCGATTTCGGTGTCAGTTACATCAGCGCCAAGCAGCAAGGCGACCAGCGCCTGATCGTCCAGGAGCGTCGGCGCAAGGTGATCAACACCATCGTCCAGGACGTGCGCTCGGCGTACTGGCGGGCGATGGCTGCCGAGCGTCTGCTCACGCAGATCGACAGCCTCATGGCGCGGGTCGAAACCGCGCGCAACAACAGCCAGAGCATGAGCCAGCAACGCATTGGCGATCCGGTGCAGGCCCTCGGTTATCAGCGCTCGCTGATCGAAGCGACACGCCAACTGGAAGAGCAGCGTCGTGCGTTGTCGCTGGCGAAGACCGAGCTGGCGACCCTGATCAACCTGCCAATGGGCACGGAACTGACCCTGGCGACCGATAACGGTTATGAAATTCCCGAGCTCAAGGTCGATCTGGCCAGCCTCGAACAGGAAGCCCTGACCAGTCGCCCGGAACTGCGTGAACAGGACTATCAGAGCCGCATCAGCGCCGCCGAGACCCGCAAAGCCATGTTGCGCCTGCTGCCGGGCCTGGAGTTCTCCGCTGGCGGGCATTACGACAGCAACTCGTTCCTGGTGGAACAAGGCTGGGCCGACTACGGCGTCAAAGTCACCTGGAACCTGTTCAACGTGATCTCGGCGCCTGCGGCGATCGACGTGGCCAAGGCCGGTGAAGAAGTCGCCACCGCGCGCCGTCAGGCGATGTCGATTGCGGTGCTGGCGCAGCTGTATGTGGCCAATGCCAACTACCGCGAGGCGTTGCGCCAGTTCAAGACCAATCAGCAATTGTCGGACATCGACGGGCAAATCGTCGGTCAGTTGCGCAACCGTCACCAGGCAGAGGGCATCGGCGAACTGGATCTGATTCAGGGTGAGTTGAACACCTTGCAGGCCGATCTGCGTCGAGACCTGTCCTACGCCGACCTGCGCAACGCCTATGGGCAAATTTTCGCCAGTGCCGGCCTCGACCCGCTGCCGGATCAGGTGCAATCGACGCAAGTACAGTCCATCGCCACGGCCCTGGCGAACCGCGAAGCGGCCTGGGCGGCAGGCGATATTACGGTTCCGGTGACGCATGTCCCCGCGCGCTGACGTGAAGGCGCCGAGCGCCAGCATCAGCCGAGCCCAGCGCGAGCGGCGCAATGGTCATCGCGGCGCGGCGATACTGCTGACCGGCCTGCCGGCGGCGGGCAAGTCGACCCTCGCGCAAGCGTTGCACGCGGAGTTGTTTGCCCGCGGACTGCAGAGCGTGGTGCTCGATGGTGACGGGTTGCGGGTGGGGCTCAATCGAGACCTGGGCTTCAGCGACAGCGATCGTCAGGAAAACATTCGCCGCGCCAGCGAACTGGCGTCGTTGCTCGTGGAAAACGGACAAATCGTGATCCTGGCGATGATCGCGCCCCTGGTGGAATTGCGCGATGTGTTCGCCCGGCGACTCGGTAACGATTACCGGGAGGTCTGGTGCAGCGCGACCCTGGCAGTGTGCGAGCAACGTGATCCGAAAGGTCACTATGCCCGCGCCCGGCGCGGTGAGTTGGCCGGGTTTACCGGGGTGTCTGCGCCATATCAGGCCCCGGTTGACGCGGCGCTGGTGCTCGATACCGGGACACAAACGGTCGAGGTCTGCCTTGATCGACTGTTGACCTGGCTCGGTGAATCCGCAGTACTGCCCAGGCCCTGAACCGGCCAGTGTTCAGGGTTTCGACGACAAGTCCGCCATGCCCTTGAGCAACTCGATCGGCAGCGGAAAGACGATGGTCGAGCTCTTGTCGCCGGCAATCGAACTCAGGGTCTGCATGTAGCGCAACTGCATGGCCCCCGGTTGGCGGCCAAGCATTTCGGCGGCCTGCATGAGTTTTTCCGAGGCCTGCAATTCACCTTCGGCGTGGATCACCTTGGCTCGCCGTTCCCGTTCGGCTTCGGCCTGCTTGGCGATGGCGCGGATCATCGATTCATTGAGGTCCACGTGTTTGATCTCGACGTTGGCGACCTTGATGCCCCAGGCGTCGGTCTGGGCGTCGAGCACTTGCTGGATGTCCAGGTTCAACCGTTCGCGTTCGGCCAACAGTTCGTCCAGTTCGTGTTTACCCAGCACCGCCCGCAGCGTGGTTTGCGCCAGTTGGCTGGTGGCGGCGAGGAAGTCCTCGACCTGGATGATTGCCTTCTGCGGATCGAGCACACGGAAATACAGCACCGCGTTGACCTTGACCGACACGTTGTCGCGGGTGATCACGTCTTGCGGCGGAACGTCCAGCACCACGGTCCGCAAATCGACCCTGACCATTTGCTGGACCACCGGGATCAGCAGGATCAGGCCGGGTCCCTTGACCTGCCAGAAGCGCCCGAGCTGGAACACCACGCCGCGCTCGTATTCGCGCAGGATGCGGAACGTCCCCCCCGCCAGTGCGATGATCAACAATAGCAGCGCGACAAGACCCAATTGCAAACCCATGACTATTCTCCGCCCGGCGCCGCGTCAGCCGCGGCCACTTGCAGCAGCAAACCCTTGCGCCCCACTACCCGCACCCATTGCCCGGGTTGCAGCGGCGTCGCGCTAAGCACTTGCCATCGTTCTCCTTGCAGATGCACCCAGCCGCCATAGGCATTGCCGGCCTGTATGGATGTCACCGCGGTCACGCTACCGACCAGCCCGGCATCACCGCTGACGGTGTGCCGTGGTCGGGTCTTCAGGGCGTGAATCACCAGGTAGACCAGCAACAGCGCGCTGACCAGTCCCAGGCCGATCATCAGCGGCTCGGGCACATCGGTATTGGTCAGGATCACTGCGCCGATCACGAACATCACGATGCCGCCCAAGCCGATCACGCCGTAATTGGGCAGGGCCGCCTCAGCGATCAGGAACGCGAGGCCGAAGGTGATCAGCCAGATCCCGATGGGGTTGGGCACCAGCAACACAACCGTGTCGGCGGCGCAGGCTGATCCGCACAACGCCAACAGCAACGCAACGGCACAACAACGCGTGTTCACGTGACCCTCCGGGAGAGTCTTGGGGTGGCTCTGTAGACAGTTTAGTTGACCCGCCGGTTGTATGAATTTTGCTCAACTGTCGACGACGTCCGATGGGCGGAATTCCCGCCGGAACGCGCCATCGGGCCTAGACTTTCAGTACCGAAAGAAATGTTAACCATCGTCCGTCAGCGGTTGTTGCGGACACCGAGGTGCATCATGCGTATGGCAAGAACCGTGCAGCGAAGCCTGGAAAAGGCTCAATGCGAATATGACATCGTCAGCCACCCACACTCGGCCAGCAGCCTCGAAACGGCACGGGTCGCAGGTATTCCTGCCGAACGGGTGGCAAAATCGGTGATCCTCGACGATCACCATGGGCATTACTTGATGGCCGTACTGCCCGCCAGCCGTCACCTTGACCTGAGCAAAGTCCGCAGCAGCGGTGAGTGGCAGGTTTCCCGCGAAAGCAACCTGGCGCACCTGTTCGACGATTGCGAACGCGGCGCCGTACCGGCGCTGGGCGAGTCCTATGGCTTGGATGTGGTCATCGATCCGCTGCTGACCCGGCAGAAAGACATCTATCTGGAGGCCGGCAACCACGTCAACCTGGTGCGCATGGACGTGCCCGAGTTCCTGAAAATGGTGCCGCATGCCGAGGTGCGGGAGTTGAGTCATTGAGTTTTGTTTCGTCAATGCTGACGTCATCGCGGGCAAGCCCGCTCCCACACGGATCTGTGTCGATCACATAACCTGTAGGAGCGAGCCTGCTCGCGATGACCGCGCAGCGGTCCCTTAATCGGTTCGCAGGAGCTAGACATGGAAAACCCGACCCACAACCTTCCTTCGCTGTTCAAGCAACTCGGCCTGCCGGACGACGCCGAAAGCATCGATAAATTCATCGCCACCCATTCACCGCTCAAACCGGATCTGCACCTTGCGGATGCATTTTTCTGGAGCCCGAGCCAGGCGTGTCTCCTGCGTGACGAGATTCTCGATGACGCGGATTGGGCGGAGGTGGTGGATCAACTGGATGTGATGTTAAGAAAGGGGCGCAGCAGCTAACGAGTGGTGTGCTGGCGCGAGAATTGTTTCAAAACTTGACGAAAAATCCCCTCCAATGCGATATTGATAGTTAGCAAACTAACAGTGTGTGTTTTCCCTCGTGCCGAATAACCTCGACGTCCTCCAGATGAACATCAGCAGTGCCATGGTGGTGGCCGCCAGGCATTGGCGCAAAATCTGCCAGACCACGCTGGTCAACTATGGAATCTCCGAAGCCTGCGCCGTTCCGCTGTTGATGATCGGACGCCTGGGCGAGGGCGTGCGCCAGGTGACGGTGGCGCAAGCCGCGGGCATGGAGAGTCCGTCGCTGGTGCGCCTGCTCGATCAACTGTGCCATGCCGGTTACGTCTGCCGGACCGAAGATGCACAGGACCGCCGCGCCAAATGCCTGAGCCTGACCGAAACCGGTCGGGACCTGGTGCAGGCGGTCGAAGTGGAACTGGTGCGCCTGCGCCAGGAAGTACTTGAAGGCATTGACCAAAGTGACCTGGAAGCTACGCTGCGGGTACTGAGAGCATTTGAAGCGGCCACGCCGCCGTCGGTGGCCAACCCTTGAACGGATTTTTCTCTGGCATGCCCCCGGCGCGGGACTGGTTCTACGGGGTCCGTACCTTCGCCGCATCGATGATCGCGTTGTACATCGCCTTGCTCATGCAGATGCCCCGTCCGTACTGGGCGATGGCCACGGTGTACATCGTTTCCAATCCATTTCTCGGGCCGACCACTTCCAAGGCGCTGTACCGGGCAATCGGCACGTTTGTCGGCGCTGCTGCGGCGGTTTTGTTCGTGCCGATGTTCGTACAGAGCCCTTACGTGCTGGTAGTGGTGATTGGACTGTGGACCGGCACGCTGCTGTTTCTGTCCCTGCATTTGCGCACGGCCAACAACTACGCCTTGATGCTCGCCGGTTACACCTTGCCGTTGATCGCCCTGCCGGTGGTGAATAACCCGTTGGGGGTGTGGGACGTAGCCGAAGCACGGACCGAAGAAATCTTTCTGGGTATTGCCGTGGCGGCGGTGGTGGGTGCCATGTTCTGGCCCCGGCGTCTGGCGCCGGTGTTCAATGATTCGGTCAGCAAATGGTTTACTGATGCATCGACCTACAGCCTGCGCTTCCTCAGCCGCAACGTGCAGCCTGAAGAAGTCAGCGCGTTGCGGGCATCGATGGTCGCCACCTTCAACTCCCTGGAGTTGATGATCGGTCAGTTGCCCCACGAAGGCTCACGTCCGCAGACGGTGCGCAACACCAAGGAATTGCGCGGGCGGATGATTCACCTGCTGCCAGTGATCGATGCCCTCGACGACGCGCTTTACGCATTGGAACGGCGCACCCCCGAGCTTGTGGACAAGTTCGCGCCGTTGCTGACGGCCACCACCGAATGGCTTGGGCATAAAGATGCCGATCTCGACCGCTGGCAAGCCCTGAAGGATCAACTTGAGGCCCTGCAGCCTGCTCCCCTGGCACTGGATGACCGCAAGCAACTGCTGTTCTCCAACGCGATTTATCGCCTCGGCGAGTGGATCGATTTGTGGCAGGACTGCCGCAGCCTGCAATACGCCATCCTGTGCGAAAGCCAGGACAATTGGCGCGCGGTGTATCGGCATTGGCGGCTGGGACGGCTGAGCCCGTTTCTGGATCGCGGCCTGATGTTTTATTCCGCGGCGTCCACCGTGACCGCGATTATCGTCGCCTCGGTGCTGTGGATTCTGCTCGGCTGGACCGATGGCGGCAGCGCAGTGATCCTGGCGGCGGTGGCCTGTAGCTTCTTCGCCTCGATGGACGACCCGGCGCCGCAGATTTACCGGTTCTTTTTCTGGACGGCGATGTCGGTGGTGTTCGCCAGCCTTTATCTGTTTCTGGTGCTGCCCAACCTGCATGACTTTCCGATGCTGGTGCTGGCGTTTGCCGTGCCGTTCATTTGCGTCGGTACCCTGACGGTCAAACCGCAGTTTTACCTGGGCATGCTGCTGACCCTGGTCAACACTTCGTCCTTCATCAGCATTCAGGGTGCCTACGACGCGGACTTCCTCAGTTTCGCCAACTCCAACCTGGCCGGTCCCATTGGCCTGCTGTTCGCGTTCATCTGGACCCTGATCGCCCGGCCGTTCGGTGCCGAACTGGCAGCCAAGCGCCTGACCCGTTTCAGTTGGCGCGACATTGTCGGCCTCGCCGAGCCGGCCACGTTGTCTGAGCATCGACTGCTGGGCATACGGATGCTCGATCGGCTGATGCAGCATCTGCCACGCCTGGCCATGACCGGCCAGGACTCCGGCGTGGCGCTGCGCGAAGTTCGAGTGGCGCTGAATCTGTTGGACCTGCTCGCTTATACGCCGCGGATCCTCGGTGTGCCGCAGGTGCTGCTGCGCCAGGTGGTGGCCGAGGTGGGCGAGTACTTCAAGGCCTGCCTCAAGGCCGGTGAACGCTTGCCGGCACCGAGCCCGTTGTTGATGACCCTCGACCGTACGCGCCGCGCCCTCAGCGGTGCCGGCGACGATGAAACCCGCCGGCATTTGCTGCACGCCCTGAGCGGCCTGCGCCTGGCCCTGCTGCCTGGCGTCGAATTCGTCGGTTCCGTCGAACTCGAAGAACCGCTTCCCCATGGCATTGATGGAGCGCCCCTATGATCGGTGACCTGGATCTCAGCGGGGTGTTCCTGCCCACGCTGCTGGTGCTGATGGGCATTACGTATGTGTTGTACCTGTTGGTGCACGGGGTGCTGACGCGCCTGCACTTTTACCGTCTGGTCTGGCACCGGGCATTGTTCAACGTGGCCCTCTACGCCCTGCTGCTTGGCGCCGTGGACTCACTCAGTCGATACCTGATGACATGAAAAAACCGTTTCTAACCCTTGGTCGCGTGGTGTTGACCCTGCTGATCGTGAGCTTCGCCGTTGTCGTGGTCTGGCGCATGGTGATGTATTACATGTTCGCGCCCTGGACCCGCGACGGGCACATCCGTGCCGACATCGTGCAAATCGCGCCGGACGTTTCCGGGTTGATCCAGCAAGTGGAGGTGCGCGACAACCAGTTGGTCAAGCGCGGCCAGGTGCTGTTCAGCATCGACCCGGACCGCTTCAGGCTGGCCCTGCGCCAAGCGAAAGCGGCCGTCGCCGACCGCGAGGAAACCCTGGCCCAGGCCCAGCGTGAGGCCAAGCGAAACAAAGGCCTTGGTAACCTGGTGCCGGGTGAACAACTGGAAGAAAGCCAATCGAAAGTGGCTCGTGCCCAAGTGGCGTTGATGGAAGCCCAGGTGGCGGTCGATAGCGCACAACTCAACCTTGACCGCTCGGTGATCCGCAGCCCGGTGGATGGCTACGTCAACGACCGTGCGCCACGGACCCAGGAGTTCGTCAGCGCCGGGCGGCCGGTGTTGTCGGTGGTCGACAGCAACTCGTTCCACATCGACGGTTATTTCGAAGAAACCAAACTGAACGGCATCCATATCGGGCAGAGCGTCGACATCCGGGTGATCGGCGACAATGCGCGCCTGCGCGGGCATGTGGAGAGCATCGTCGCCGGTATCGAAGACCGTGACCGCACCAGCGGCAACAACCTGCTGCCCAACGTCAACCCGGCATTCAGTTGGGTGCGGCTGGCCCAGCGGATTCCGGTGCGTATCGCCTTCGATGACGTGCCGGACGACTTCCGCATGATCGCCGGGCGCACCGCCACGGTATCGATCATCGACGATCAGAAACGGGGGCCGGCGCAATGAGCAAGGCCTCGGGTTTGGCGGTCGCCGGAATGGGTTTGCTGCTGTCGGCGTGTCAGATGGTCGGGCCGGATTATCATCTGCCCGAAGAGGCGGCTGTCCATCGTCCAGACTTCCAGGGCGATCTGGCGGTCGACGGCAAACCGGTGGTTTCCGCACCGGTGCCGGCCGATTGGTGGCGTTTGTATCAGGACCCGCGACTCGACCAGTTGGTGCAGCAGGCCATGGCCTCCAACACCGATTTACGCGTGGCGGCGGCCAGCCTGTCGCGGTCTCGCGCGCAGGTCGATGAGGCCGAAGCGGCGGGTGGCTGGAGCGGCGGCGTACAGATGGGCGCCCAGCGCTTGCAGGAGTCTGGCCAAGCGTTCTTGATACCGGAAAAAGTGCCGGTGGCCAACATCGGCGATATCGGCATCAGCGCGTCGTACCAGTTCGACCTGTTCGGTACCTTGCAACGCGGTATCGAAGCGGCCAAGGCCAATGCCGATGCGACGCAGGCCGCCGCCGATACTGCACGCATCACCGTCGTGGCCGATGTGGTTCGGGCCTACACTCAAGTTTGCGCGGCCAATGAAGAGCGGGAAATTGCCCAGCACTCCCTCGACCTGCAAGCCCAGAGCACCACGCTGATCCAGCGCCTGCGCGATGCCGGGCGTGGCGACGAAACCCAGGTCACCCGCTCGCAAACCCAATTCAAATCCCTGCGCGCCGACATGCCGCGCTATGAAGCGTCGCGCCAGGCCGGGCTGTACCGCTTGTCGATGTTGCTGGCCAAGCCGGTGGACCAACTGCCGGCCGGCACCGCCACTTGCGACGAGCTGCCAAAAATCGCGCAACTGATTCCGGTGGGCGATGGCGCCGCGTTGCTCAAGCGTCGTCCCGATGTGCGGCAGGCCGAACGTCGACTGGCGGTCGCGACGGCCGGTATTGGCGTCGCCACGGGCGAGCTGTACCCGAACATCAGCATCGGCGCGACCATTGGTACCGTCGGTATCCTGGACGATCTTGGCGACCCGTCTACCAACCGCTGGGGCTTTGGTCCGTCGCTGACCTGGAAGGTGCCGACCAACGGCGCCCGGGCGCGCATCCGCGAGGCCGAAGCGGTGACCCAGGCGACGCTGGCGCATTTCGACGGGGTGGTGCTCAACGCCATTCGCGAGACCCAGACCGGCCTCGCCCAGTACACCGCGTTACTGCAACGCCGCGATGCCCTGGCGGACGCCGAGCAATCGGCAAAACTGGCGGCCGACCAGACCCACCGCTTCTTCCAGGCCGGCCGCGCCTCGTTCCTGGCCGACCTGCAAGCCACGCGCACCTACATCGATGTCACGGCGCAACTGGCGGCCGCGAACACCCAGGTTGCCGCCAGCCAGATCGATTTGTTCCTCGCGCTGGGCGGCGGTTGGGAAAGCGGACGAACGCAAGCGTCGAACCCCGGCAAACCCTGAGGCCGTTGCTATGCTTTGAAGTGTTGGGAGGGCGCCCCGTGCAAAGCGCTCTTTCTTCGCACAAGGCTCGCGCAGGTCAGGGGGAAACCAATAATGAAAAACCCTTACGCTCTCGGTTTCTGGTGCGCCATCGTGGCGTTGGTGCTGCTGTCGGCCACCTATTTCTACGGCATCATGCTGGCCCACCAGATCGACAAGGCTCTGGTGTTCCTCGACAGTGCCGTCGCACTGATTGCCGTGATGTCCGTTGCGGCGGTGGCCTGGGCCTCGGTCCAGAATCAACGCATCAAGAAAAGACAACTCGAACAAGGCAAGACCCTGGTCCTGATCTGGGACACCAAGGTTGCGTTGCGCCGTGTCGAAACGGTGTTCGACCGTTATTTCTGGGGCAGTTACTGGCAACCGGGGCGCACGTTTCAGGAAGTCATGGGCGAATTGACCGGTACACCGCTGGAAAAAAGCCTCGATACCCTGAAAAAACAATGCGTGGCGCTGGACCGGCAAGTGGCTGACGACGGTCGGCACTGGCTCAACAATGCCCGGGAGCTGGCCGATGTCGCCACGGCCATGGCCCGCGAACGCTATCAACTGGACGTCTGCGATCCGCGCGCGGAAGTGACAGGCGGGGCGGTGATCAACCGCGACTTCGAAGTGCTGGTGTACACCTGGACGGCGCGGCTCAAAAGCTTTGATCATCAACTGGATGAGATTGAGGTCCAGTATTCCTGAGATCTCGATATTGGCTGTACCGACGTCTTCGCGAGCAAGTCGGATCGCCGCACCGCCGCTCCCACAGGAGTACACATTTCAATGTGGGAGCGGGCTTGCTCGCGAAGGCGATTGCATAGGCGCAAATAATCCCCAACCCTGTGAACAACCCCAAGACACTCCTTCACCTTTAATCATTGGGCCGTTCGTCGCGCCTGATGCTAATCTCCATTCCACTTTCAGCGCAGTCGAGCCGTAACCCGTCATGGGTTCAGGGAAGACGACCTCACTTTCAACAGCGGACATTGAACGGGTCATACATGAATAAATCAGCAGGCGTGCTACTGGGAATCGTTGTCGCCATCGGTGCCATCAGCGCAGGCGGAGCGTGGTTCACCAGCACCAGGCTCGAAGGTGTGTTGAACACCTCGATTGCCGACGCCAACAAGGAACTGCAAGCGGCCATGGTGGGTTCCAACGGTACCGCGTCGCTGGAACTGGTGTCGCTGGAACGTCATGTATTCAGCAGCACCGCGCACTATCGCCTCAAGGGCGAAGGTGAAATGTTCGGCGAAGCGCCGGTCGAGCTGCTGTTTGTCGATCACATCGAACACGGCCCGTTGCCGTTCTCGCGGCTGATGTCGCTGAAGTGGCTGCCGGTCCTGGCGACCAGTCACTACGAACTGGAAAAGACCCCGCTCACCGAGAAGTGGTTTGCCGCCGCCAAGGACAAATCCCCGCTGACCGGCGTGGTCAACATCGGTTATGACAACGCCACCAAGGGCACCCTCGAGTTGCAGCCGCTGGAGATGGCGCTGGATGACAAGTCGAGCATGAAGTTCTCCGGCTTGAGCATCGACGTCGACGCCAGCGCCAAGGCGCAGAAGGTCAAGGCCAACGGCTACATGGACAGCTTGAAGTTGACCACCGTTTCCGAAGACCAGGCACCGGTGCAGGTTGAATTGAACGGCCTGACCCTGGCCAGCAACCTGACAAAAAGTACCTACGGTTTCTACACCGGCGAGAACGTCCTTGAACTGGCCAGCGGCAAATCGACTTTTGGCGTCAAGCAATCGGTGCTGGACTTCAAGAAATTCGAGATGAAAAACCTGACTGAAGAGTCGGGCAGCAGCGCCTCCGGGCGCGCCGATTACAAGGTCGGCGAAGTGTCCCTGAACGGCAAGACCGTCGGTTCCGGTGCGCTGGCCATGAGCCTGAAGAACCTCGACATCCCGGCCACCCTGTCGTTGATGCAGGTTTACCAGAGCAAACTGCAGCCATATGAAAGGGCGGCGGCCGAAGCAACGGCGGCCGGTTTGCCTGTACCGGAGCTGAAACTGACCGAAGCCGAAGAGGCACTGCTCAAATCCAGCCTGGAAAAACTGCTGGCGGCCGGTCCGCGGGTGGCCCTGGAAAACCTGTCGTTCAACACCGCCAATGGTGAGAGCCGCGCCAACATGGTGCTCGACCTGACCAAGCCACAAGCCATCGACCTGCCGACCGATCAGTTGGTCAGGCAGTTGATCGCGCTGCTGGACTTCAAGCTGCAAGTGTCCAAACCCATGCTGGTCGATGTATTGACCGTGCAATCGCAAATCGACGGTCAGACCGATGCCAAGCTGATTGCCGACCAGGCCACCGCCACCGCAGACATGTTCAGCAGCATGGCGGTTGGCAGCCAACTGGCAAAACTGGATGGCAACAACATCGTCACCAATTTGCATTACTCCAACAACCAGGTGGACTTCAACGGCCAGAAAATGACCGTCGAAGAGTTTGCCGGTTTTGTGATGAGCAAGTTCGCGGATACTGGCGCCACCGAATAACGGCGACCGTTTACCCGGCAACGCCCGGCCTCTGCATTGTGCAGGCGTCGGGCGTTTTGCTGTCCGGCATCACGACGGAACGTCACGGATCAACCGCCATGCCTCCTCCCATGGCAACGGTTGTTTCATCCGCTCGGCGAGCATCGCCATGGTCCGGTCCATCTCGCAGGCCACGGCCGCCGACACCACACCATTTGTTCCGAACAGGCCTATGAAGGGCGGATCGTAAGGGTCGCCCTTGAACTCGACTTCGTCCCAGGCCTCGCCGTGTCCGAGGTAGTCGTAGGTTTTACCGAAATGCCAGGTCCAGAAATACGGCACGTCGAGGTAATGCTCGTCACCGCCCAGCATATTGGCCGCCGCGATCCGCGCCTGCTGTTGGGCCAGTCGCCAGTGTTCGATGCGCAGGCGTTGGTTGTTCAGCGGGAACGTGGCGATGTCGCCAGCCGCCCAGAGGCCGTCGGTCACGCGCATTGTGCCGTCGACATTCAGCGAGTGATCCTGCGCTTTCGGCAGCCCGGTAAAGGCAGCGGTGGCTGGCGTGACGCCAACGCCGAGCAGCACCAGATCGGCCGGCAAGCGCTGGCCGTTGTCCAGGTGCACGGCTTCGACCTTGTCCGTCCCTTCGATCCGTGCCGCATTGCCCAGGGTATGAAACACGACGCCATTGGCTTCATGCCGCGCGCGAATGGCCTTGCCGATCGTGTCACCGAACTGCCTGGCAAACGGCACTTCGTGGCGGGCCAGCACGGTCACATTCAAGCCAAGCTGGCGCAGGGACGAGGCGGACTCCATGGCAATGAAACTGTCGCCAATGATCACGACCCGCTGGCCGGCGCTGGCGCTGTCCAGAATCTGCTGCGCATGGGCTTTGGAGCGTAAAACGAACACTTGCGGCAGGTCGGCGCCGGGCAGCGTCAGCGAGTTGGGTACACCGCCAGTGGCCAGCAGCGCGGCGTCATATGTCAGTGATTGGCCGTCAGTCAGCCGCAGCGTCCTGTTTGGCGCATCCAGGCTTGCCACTTCGCCTCGCAGGCGCTCGATCCTCTGCTCGCGGTAAAAGTCTTCGTCACGCAGCGGCGGGACTTCGCTCAGCGGCATCTCCCCGGCGATCACGTATTTGCTTAGCGCAGTGCGGTCATATCCGGCGTCGGCTTCGCGGTCGATCAACAGCAACCGGCCGCCGAAACCTTTCTCGCGCAACGCCGCAGCCGCCGCCGTGCCTGCCGCGCCAGCGCCGACAATGATGAAAGTCCGCGAATCGTCGGCCGGTGGCGTGTGGGCGTCCGGCATCGGCTGGTCGCCGACCCAGATGTCGCCGTCACGGACTTCCAGGGGGTAGCGCTTGAGGCTGTCCAGGGCTGGCGGTTCACTGAGACCGCCGTCCTCGATCCGAAACTGCGCCTTGTGCCACGGACAGGTCAGGCGCCCATGGCATATCGCCCCGTCTGCCAGCGGGGCTCCGGCATGAGGGCATTCGGCCTGATAAGCGCGCAGCTGCTCACCGGCCCGCAACAGCAGAATCTTGCTGCCCTGGACCTGCACTTCCAGGCCACGGTCTTCGGGCACATTGGCGACACGCGCAACGCGATGCAGAGTCATGATCGCTCTCCAGACAGACGTATCACTTATGAGTCTGGTACTTATCGCGAGGTTCAGCCAATTCCCCCTGCCAAGGCGCGAACGGTCCGGCTATAGTTTGCACGCCGACGACGGCCCAACACGCACAAGGTGCTCCGGTATGACCCGATTGACCTCAATCAACTCTTGGCTCGCGGCCGTAGCAGTCGCCTTTTGCGTGCAGTTCCCGGCGCAGGCACAGGAACGCTTCACCCTGAACATTCCCGGAGTCTCCGATGACCGTCTGTTCACGTCGGCCGCCGCCAGTGATTCCGCCGGCTGCGGCGGACACAACATTTCCCCGGCGTTGAACTGGAACGCCGGCCCGGCAGCCACCCAAAGCTATGCCATCGTCATGCACGACCCTGACGGCCAGAAGGGCCAGGGCATCGATCAGTGGGTGCATTACGGCATCAAGGCCGGCACTCACCAGATCCCGGCCGGCGCCGGGAGTAAACCCGGCCTCGAGGGCTTCGGCGGTATCAACAGCAAAAACACCACCGGCTACATCGGCCCGTGCCCACCCGTTGGCGACAGCGCGCACCACTACATCATCCAGATCTACGCTCTGGATCTGGCCCCGGACGCCTTGCCCGCCGGCCTGAGCCGTGCGCAGCTGCTGGAAAAAATCAAAGGCCACGTCCTGAGAAACAGCAGCGTGGTGCGGCGCTATCACCGCTAAAGGCTGATCGCCCCAGCGGATTTGCAGAAAACTGAAGTGCGCGGCATTCCGGGGATTTGGCATCCACCCCCGAAAGCGCGCACTATCAGGTCATAGCCGATGCGTTGGAGGATGCCGTGGCAAAAAAGATCGACCGCATCGCCCAAATGCTCAACTGCCCGCAGAAGGGTGAAGAACTGCGGCGAGCGATTACCGAGAGTCGCAAGGATTTTCTGCTGAATCAGCCGGAAGAAGACATTGTTGAAGACGACGACCTTGAAGAGGAGTTTTTCGAGGACGACGAAGACGATGACGAGTACGACGAGTTCGACTGGACAACAGAATGAAAAAAACCGCTTCGGCGGTTTTTTTTGTGGGCCAGGACAGCAGCGGTCGGAGACTCGTTGACCGCCATGCAGAGAATGGCACACTATCAGGTACTTTTTTACGTACCTTTGGAGCCGCCATGGAGCAGCTACTTGCAAGCCGTTCGGTCAGCATCACCGAGCTCAAGCGCAGCCCGAGCACTGTAATCGAGCAAGCCGGTTCCGAGCCTGTTGCCGTGCTCAACCACAATCGTCCAGCCGCCTATCTTTTACCGCACGCGGCCTATCAACAGCTGCTGGATCGACTACACGCTGCCGAACTTCGTGAAGCCATTGCAGCGAGCCGCAACGATCCGCGTCCGGCCGTCGCTGCCGATACAATGTTTGCCGAGCTTGATGCGCTGATTGATGAGGTAGAAGCAGAGCAACACCGTCCATGAGGCAATTGCTTTTCTCTGCATTGGCACGGGACGATTTGCTGCAAGTCGCTCGTTTTATCGCCCGAGACAATCCTGAGCGGGCCCGGACGTTTGTGGGCGAGCTACGCATGCAATGCATACGATTGATCGAACAACCGAATCTGGGTGTTTCAAGAGACGATTGCGCCAAGGGATTGCGAATGCTTCCCCATGGCCGATATCTGATTTTCTACTGTTTGATGGACGACGAGATCAAGGTCGAACGCGTACTGCATAGCGCGAGAGACATTGGCCGGCTGTTTGAAAAAAACAGCATTGATCACTAGGCGCGAAGCTTTCAAACACCCACAAAAAAGCCCCAGACCCATAAGGCCTGAGGCTTTTTCATTACTGCGCATGACTCGACGAGCTCAAAGCTATAAATCTAATATATTGATTTATATAGGTTTTTGTATGGGTGCATGATTGGATACACAAGCTGTGGGGAAGCCCAGCAGAGAGCGAGCTGTAACTCGCTCAAGCCCCGCCGAGCTGTACTTTTGGCCGTCCCCATCAAGTCGCGCAGGGCTCAGCATCAACAGAAACACGTTGAACTCGATGAGGAATCAGCTGAACCCCTTTTGCCTTGGCGGGGTAGAACAGTGCAAGATTGATCTCCTCACCAACTGAGCTCTTATAAATAACGCCATCGAATCCATTTTTCTTTATGAGCTCGCACAAGTACTGGCTTGGTATATAGTCAATCGCGGCTGATTTTGGTAGTACAGGTCGAGTTAGCTCTTCGCCCAGCCGCACCAAAAACTCAATATCTCCTCGGAGTGCCGCAATTTCTTCATCATCAGCACATATAAATGGCGTTATTAAACTTCGCGGGTTTCGTAAATCTGCGAGTCTAACTTCTTCTATAACTTTAAACTCTGCGACCGTTACAAATTCGCCAGTATGAGGTCGAATTTCCGAGATAGATGTTAAAACATCCGATGCGACATACAGATATGGTATCCCCACAGGGTTTGCTCGACCATGGGTCGCCTTGTCTTTAGGGGGTGGCCCCATTTTTTCGAGCGGGTATGGCTCTTCAGATTCCTGGATTCTTGCCCTGTACCATTTTTCAGGGAGAGGATCTTTGTAAATCAATTGAGAGAGAAGATAAGAGAATCTTTCGAGGCTAATTGTCTCTTTTGGGAAAAATCTGTTTTCTTCCATCAGCTCTTTTCGAAGGTTTTCCCAGTTGTCTAGGTTTTTAGAAAAGCATTTGCTTGAAGGCGCGAAAATGACTCGCGGAAAATTGCCATCCTGGAATACGTCGGCAAGTAAATCTTTTGTATTCGCTAGGTCCAGGCTGTAGAACATATTCCAGTCGTTTTTAAACCACTCCCCTAGCGTCGCTCCCTCGTCTGCCTTTGTATAAATGCCCGTCAATAACTCAAAATACTCTCTAAGCTGAACAGGCTCGACCAAAGGTAGGTTTTTAGATTGACAAAATGAACAATCCCCATGCTCTTGAGCTACTTCTTTGATTACTGAGCCTAAGTGATTATCGCCAAAGCAATTCGGGCAGCACTTTCTCATGATGTTTACCCAAGGTAGTCTGCTAAAACTTCAATGTGGTGCTTCATAGAAAGCTTTTTGATATACCCAAGCCCAGGGAAATGTTTTTTATTATAAAGTTCGACAAACTCTTCGACGGCCGAGGTTCGTAGGATTTTCGTATCGGGCTCTTCTAGCTTTGCGATCAACTTGGTCAATGCTTCGTAGAATTTTCCGGCTGGGTCAGTTGGGGTGTCCTGTCTATCCGACTTGAAGTGGTAGATATACATTGCATTATCCATTTCAGGATCAATGAATGTCAGGTGGATCGCAACCGCATAAGCTGGGCCGCCAGATTCTGAGTACTCATCTCCTACGATCAAAAAGTCTCCAAAGCCATCAACACCCTCATCTCTGAATGTGGCATGCAGGTCTGAGAAGGGCTCTACATCAGGATATTTCCGGTTGGCCTGACGTTTGAAACCGTTGCGCAAGAGTATGCGGGTGTCATCACTGAAATGTTTTTGATATAGCTTTCCACAGTATTCCTCTGCGAAAACATGACTGACCTCCCGCTGCCAGTTCTGCGTGGCCTCGACTAGGTTTTTTGGTTCAGTAAATCCAAAATGAATAAAGTACAGTGAGTGATTCGGGTATGTGCTACAAATTTCCAGTGCGTCAGTAGTGCTAGTTTCATTTGTAAGTAGAACGCCAACCGATACATTTCGGTGTGCCTTGATTTCTTCTGTTACAAATGACTGGATCGCGTCGGAGTTTTCTGTATGGTCGCCGTAATATGGGTTAACAATCAAAACTGCTTCGGCGCCAGCTGCTGATAGAGCCTCAATTGATCTTTTTAGGCCGCTTAGCGACTCTCGGACCGGCTCAATTATCGAAATGATATTGTTTTTAGCTAAAACCTCTGCAGACTCTTTTATTGTAAGTAAGTCGAACTGTTTGCCGCGAAAATATGGATAATACATTTTATCTCGCCCAGTTAAGGGCCTCCCTGATTGATGTGTTTACAGCTTCCAACAGCGTTTTTTGTTCTCGTAACTTCAATTGGGTAGAGAAAACTGCCGCCTGCAATGAATCTGGCAGCTTAGGCAATATTTCTGCGAGAGGTAAAGAGCTTCGCGACTTTCGGAGGGTTTTAACCATATAACCATGTGTGGTTACAGGGTCCAATGATCTGAAAATTTCGCGAACTGCTGATCTGATCTCCGTATTGGCCACTTGTGGTGGAGTGATCCCAAAAGACTTTAAGATCTCCAACGATTCTCGAATTTGAATTGCTTCGAATATGACTTCTGGAGAAACTCTTTCCGGAGTGTCTTGAATCTCCCTTATTGTGGAAATTCCAAACCTGTTGTTTAATAGGAGGACTCCGACATCTGAGGGGGTGGTTTTTAATATTTCGTCTAAGTGGTTTTCGCCAGTAATTACATAAACTTTCGCGAAGAATTTTTTGTAAGTGTCTACTTGGCCTTGCAGTCTGCCTAAGTTATCACGTTCGGATTTTATTTCATATGCAGTAGACGTGCCGTTGAATATGGCTACGTCGGCCTTACAGTTGTCGACACGAAATTCTGTAACTAAAGAGGCGGTGTTGAGCGAGTGTCTTCCGAGAAGTAGCTTTTTTGTGATAGCCGCTTTGTACGCATACTCGTGTCTGTAGTCTTTTTTTCTCAGAAGATTAAAAGCACTTTCAAATACTACACTAATAGGAGCCGCAAGACTGGCTTCATTAATTGCTAGAGACTCTTTGATAAGCCTGGAAAATAATGGTGACTTGCCTTTTTGAGCAAGCTCTCGAATGACAGCGGCAGAGAACAGTCTGGCGACCGCTGACTGCTGACTTCCATCGAGAACTTTCGTGTGCAAACTCATAAGGTCGAATCTCTATTTTCGCAGGATTTAAGGTGCTTCCGTATGGCCTTCAATGGCAGGCTAGTCGAATGTCGTGATTCTGACAGATCGCCCAATCCTAGTCCCGAGATTTGTAGTCGCCAAGACTGGTGAAGACTCCCTAGAATTTTGGAGAATATCAGAGCAAATACTGTCATAACGACCGCGACACAACGGTAACTTTTCGTGGCTCAACCTGCCCCATGCGCTCCGGGATATGTAGGCTTTTTTGTGTTCTTAATTTCGAGCAGGCCCAGGGTAATGGCTGTCGAAACCGTTATGCAGGGATGCAGAAAAGTCTCCCCTTTAGGCCACTGGTATGGCGGAGGCAACCGCTCGTGCCAGAAGCAATCGGTCCGGTCGAACGTTGTTACACAATATCGGGCGGGAAGCTGAGTCACTGCTACTTTTTCCAGCTTTCGGGGCCCTCTAGCCATATTGCCAGCACTAATGCCCGCCAAGCCTTGCGGCCAGCGCTGATGTGCACTGACTTCGGAAAACGCCCGGCTATGATTTTTTTGCCATAAGGCTGTACGTATAAATTAAGTGATTTGCAGCACCTCTGATGTACGTACAAATCGATCAAGCACTTTCAGTTTAATTCTGGCAGTTTTGGAGGCCCCGAGAATTCGGGGCGCATTTCAAGAGTGAGTCGCTACTATTCTGCAGCTTGTTGCTAGCGAGCCTATGTCGGTCGCGTCAGCACTTTCACCACATCATCGATCACAGCCTTACTCATAGCAGTCAGATAGTGTGCGGCCCACGCGTGGCGGTCGGTGTCTTTTGCGTAGGCCGCATCCTCGGCGAACGATTTGGCCAGGAACAGCAGGTCGGATGCCTGTGCCAATGCTTTGCTAATAGGCACGCCACCGCTGACATGGAACAGCGGTTCCTCCGGGCAATAGATACAAGGAGTCAAGCCGATGGTTTTTGCTTCTGGTTGTTCAGTCATTTGCCACCTCCATTGACGGAGATGCATTGAGGGCACGACTTGAAATCGCGTTGAGGGAAAAGCGGAATTTCGTACGGATTTGTATTGCGCATGGTCTAGCTCCTTGACGAGGAACTGCCACTTTTTCGTTACCAAGCGAATGGGTGGCAGCTGTGCGCAGGTTGGTAAACCGGGAGTCAAGGAATCCGGCACGCCCGAAGACGTCCCACGCACAGCCGCCATAACTCAAAATTGCGGGTGTAAAAAAACGCCTGCAATTCTCAATGGGGGCGCTGTTGCGCTTAACTCTCGGGTTACCAAGCCCGGTCGCTGAATTGGCAGCGACGGCGGAAGGGTATCGTGCAGGCTGATCTCCTGCAACCTCCGAGAGCCGTAAGGATTTTCTGCTGAATCGGTCGGAAGGAGATGACGTCGATGACTACGAGGAGGATGAGGAATAGGGTGGCGATCTCTGGGTGTGACAGTATGAGAAAACCGCTTCGGCGGTTTTGATCAATCCCCAGGAGCTCGCCCTGAGGCATATCACGAAGCTCTGAAAAATTTAGCCTATCGTCGATTGATACTCAAAATTTGAGGTTCCTTTCCTCATACTTCTCTCCTGATCGGTAGTACTCAATAAGACATACCCTACGCTGTCGGTCCAACTCAATGTAGACACCAAGAATGTAGCCGCAGACATGCTCGGGTAAAATGACGCCGTCGTAGCTCCACACATCGTCATAGCTGCTTTTGGTTAGGGCGCGAAGACGTTCTCTGTCGTTTTCCTTGTCTTCATCCCTAGCCTCTCGTTTCTTCACTTCGATAGCGATGAGATTATCCTGCGCAGTATTCTGACCTCGACTATGTAGAATCAGATCGCAGTTAATCGTGACGACCTTCGTCTCCCGGTCGAGAATGGTCTTGATCCTTCCGTTTTGCTTTCTGTTGTACTCTGTGTCGGCAAAGCAACCTTTGAGCCCATACGCATCAGCTACTCGTTGCATATATACAGCCATCCTTCCGCAGTTGTTGCGCTCATTGATGCCCTCTAGGACCTCTTGAGTCTCATGTGCAAAGAACTCGTCAAGTGTTTCCCCGAATACAGTGAGAAGTAAATCAAAGTCTGCGGCCATATGGGATCCTTAGGCATACGGTTCTAAGGGCGGAGTTAAACTGCTCCATGAAATAAACGGTGCCAGGGGGAACTTCAAGACTTGCCTAGGCCAGGCTGTAGGGCTATCCCCTCATAGCTACTAGGGGTGAGTATTGCCGACGGCGTTGCTTTGCCCGTGAAACTGGCTTGGAGCACCGGAAGGAACCCCTTTTACCTCCTCAATGATTAACTGACAGACATACATCTCTGGAGTTAATAAGATTTTATTAATTCCTAGGTTTATGATTTCCAGCGTAATGGAGCCACGAAATCCTGCGTGAATAGTTGGTGCTGTAAAGTGAACGAGAATTCCGCATCTTGCGAGGGAGCTTTTCCCTTCGACACGAGCGCTGTAGCAAATGCCAGATGAGTTTAGTAAGGGAAAGTCTACTACTTCCAAGGTTCTAGCTAATACCAGTTTATTAGGGGGGAGTGAGTAAGGCTGGCTTTGAGATATTTTAATGGATTTTCCATTCTTTGCGAGATGTTGTGCAATTCCTGGAGTTGTTAGGTCTAGCTGCAAGGGGGGAGGGACTTGATCCGGTTCGAACACTTCATCTCCGAGACGCAGGTCAATTGCACTGGTATTGAACGGAGGTTTGGTTGGATCTGTACCGGCAATACCTCCTATAGTAAATAAGCCAGCATTCATGCAATTTATTATTTCCATATTGCTAAGAATCATAGCGGCTCACTCCGATTGCAGCTCTATCCATCTTGATGCAGTCTGAAAGGTTTCCGTAGGTAAAAGAACTAAGTCCGTACCTCGCTGCAAATCGCTGCTAATATGAATCGCCCGCAGCATCGTTTTGCCTGCTCTCTCCATTAGAAGTGTTTTGTCCGCAAATAAACTGGCTTTGCTACCACTCGCGAGAGTTATTTCGACAACAGATTCGGAGGAAAACATTCCTTCTGACGTAGTGACAGTAATCCAGCGATCTTTGTAATTGGTATTCATTCGCTTTCTCCTCGTACACTCAACCCATCGTTCCTACAGCTATCGACATCTCATTAGTAGTCCAGATAACCAATTCTCGCCAGCATGTCCGTATTTCTTCTGTTCCTGAAACTGCGGTGTCCCGATGAAAATACTCTCCCGTCGACCGTTATCTGCTCTCCGACGATCTTGACTGGACAACAGAATGAGCAATCGCAGTTTTTTTTGTGCCGTTTTTCAGTAGCAGTGGTAGGCACAGGGGTATGAAAGATGGGAAAAAAGGTACCAGATCCTAAGATCTGAGGCTTCTTGCTTCTACGTATGGTGCCAAGCGTTCTGCGAACAGGAGGCTATGGGGGCTGATTTATATCGGGCTCATGGAGTGTGTTCGGTTAGGCATACACGTAGGGATATGCGACAAGGGTTGCTAAACCTGAAACGACAGGAGTCTCCAAACTTGCTTCCGTCGCTTACTACGCTGTGGCGTGGCAGCAGTGGCGTTCTGCTGCTATACAGCACAAGAGCATGTTCAGTGCCTCGTCAGACAAAAGGAGTTCACGATGAAGGTTCTTGCAGGGTTGGTCGGAGGTTTAATATTAGCCATTCTTGTTACGATGCTCGTAGTTATCGCAATCGCAGCATCGCCAAGTGTTAGCGGATTGAAAGGAGCCATTGCTTTCTTCGTAACATGGATCATTGCGGTAGCCATAGCTGTTTACGCCCCCACTCCTGGCAAGGCATGGCGTCGACTTCTAATCGCCTCAGGCATCGCCGCATTCATGCTCCCCTTGTCCGGTATCATTTTCACAGGTAGCCATATCGCCACCATTAGCGGCGCTCACTCGGGCGCGGTAGCGGCAGGAGCAGCCATCGGTGGCACCTTGGTGAGTGGCTTTCTAGGGTTTGTTGGCTTCTTCCTGGGAGTGATCTTCCTCATCATCGGCTTGTTAGTGGGGCGAGATAAGCAAATCGTATACATTCAGCCGCCACCAAATTCATAAACAAGCCCAATTGAAGGCCGCTCCTCCACGATTTTTTGTTTTGTACTGAGCCTCGAGCCTTCGGAGTGATAAGCGTCGGCGCGGCCAACTCCAGCCAGACGCCCTAAATGCAACACCCACAAAAAAGCCCCAGACCCTACGGCCTGAGGCTTTCTCGTTTCTATCTATGGTGCACCAGGCGGGATTCGAACCCACGACCCCTGCCTTCGGAGGGCAGTACTCTATCCAGCTGAGCTACTGGTGCAGCGGGCGCCATGATACTCATATGCATTGAAGGCGTCCATGCTGCTGAATCGCCTACGTTTATTACAAGCGTAACGCGCGCCTGCTACGTTGATCAGAAAAAATAGGCAAAAGCGTCGTTTTCGTTCTTTTTTTCGAACAGGCTATTGTCCTTTACCCCCTTTGATCCTAGGATTCGTTTGAGATTTCAAACGCTCTTGTCTGGGTGCTGAACCGCACGAGTCCAATCCGTGCGCTATTTATGTGCTTCAGCCCGGTGAATGATTTCCCTGACGGCAGCCTATCGAGGCGCCTTTCTACAATCATAATTTGCCCCGCATTCATTGCGGTGCTGTTAAGGAAAGCCGACATGCAGCTTAAAGACACCCAGTTGTTCCGCCAGCAAGCCTTCATCGATGGCGCGTGGGTTGATGCGGACAATGGTCAGACGATCAAGGTCAACAACCCGGCAACGGGCGAAATTCTGGGCACCGTGCCGAAAATGGGCGCTGCCGAAACCCGCCGTGCGATCGAAGCTGCTGACAAGGCGCTGCCGGCCTGGCGTGCACTGACCGCCAAAGAACGTGCGGGCAAACTGCGTCGCTGGTTCGAACTGATGATCGAGAACCAGGACGACCTGGCTCGTCTGATGACCATGGAACAAGGCAAGCCATTGGCCGAAGCCAAGGGCGAAATCGTTTACGCCGCTTCCTTCATCGAATGGTTCGCCGAAGAAGCCAAGCGTATCTACGGTGACGTGATTCCGGGCCACCAGCCAGACAAGCGCCTGATCGTGATCAAGCAGCCAATCGGCGTGACCGCTGCAATCACCCCATGGAACTTCCCGGCTGCAATGATCACCCGTAAAGCCGGCCCGGCCCTGGCCGCCGGTTGCACCATGGTGCTCAAGCCTGCTTCGCAAACCCCATACTCCGCTTTCGCCCTGGCCGAACTGGCCCAGCGTGCCGGCATTCCGGCTGGCGTGTTCAGCGTTGTTTCCGGCAGCGCCGGCGACATCGGTACCGAGCTGACCAGCAACCCGATCGTGCGCAAGCTGTCCTTCACCGGTTCGACCGAAATCGGTCGTCAACTGATGGCCGAATGCGCCAAGGACATCAAGAAAGTGTCCCTGGAACTGGGCGGCAACGCACCGTTCATCGTGTTCGACGACGCGGACCTGGATAAGGCCGTCGAAGGCGCGATCATTTCCAAATACCGCAACAACGGCCAGACCTGCGTCTGCGCCAACCGCCTGTACATCCAGGACGGTGTCTACGACGCATTCGCCGAGAAGCTGAAAGTGGCTGTGGCCAAGCTGAAGATCGGTAACGGTCTGGAAGCAGGCACTACCACTGGCCCGCTGATCGACGAAAAAGCCGTGGCCAAGGTGCAAGAACACATCGCCGATGCCTTGAGCAAAGGCGCGACCGTGCTGGCCGGTGGCAAGGCGATGGAAGGCAACTTCTTCGAGCCGACCATCCTGACCAACGTGCCGAACAACGCGGCCGTGGCCAAGGAAGAAACCTTCGGCCCACTGGCTCCACTGTTCCGCTTCAAAGACGAAGCCGACGTGATCGCGATGTCCAACGACACCGAGTTCGGCCTGGCCTCGTACTTCTATGCCCGCGACCTGGGCCGTGTGTTCCGTGTGGCTGAAGCCCTGGAATACGGCATGGTCGGCGTCAACACCGGGTTGATCTCCAACGAAGTCGCGCCGTTCGGCGGCATCAAGGCCTCGGGCCTGGGCCGTGAAGGCTCCAAGTACGGCATCGAAGACTACCTGGAAATCAAATACCTCTGCCTGGGCATCTAAGCCCGGAAAAAGGCATCGCTTCAAACGCAAAGGGCGCGAGAGCGCTGTCCCTTTGCGTGCTTCAAACGAAATTTTCTCGGTGGCCGGGAACGCTGTGGCAGTCGATCATCGCATGCTGCCGCTGTTGTTCCCCGCCGCTTAATCCTTGAACCACGCCGCCCGATGAGCGGTGAATGAGGAAAGTATGAGCAAGACTAACGCTGATTTGATGGCCCGCCGTACCGCTGCAGTTCCACGTGGTGTTGGCCAGATTCACCCGATCTTCGCCGATTCCGCGAAGAACGCTACCGTGACCGACGTTGAAGGTCGTGAGTTCATCGACTTCGCCGGCGGTATCGCCGTGCTGAATACCGGCCACGTGCACCCGAAAGTCATCGCCGCCGTGACCGAGCAGCTGAACAAGCTGACCCACACCTGCTTCCAGGTACTGGCCTACGAGCCGTACGTAGAAGTGTGCGAAAAAATCAACGCCAAGGTGCCAGGTGATTTCGCCAAGAAAACCCTGCTGGTGACCACCGGTTCCGAAGCCGTTGAAAACTCCATCAAGATCGCCCGTGCCGCTACTGGCCGTGCCGGCGTGATCGCCTTCACCGGCGCTTACCACGGTCGCACCATGATGACCCTGGGCCTGACCGGTAAAGTCGTGCCTTACTCGGCCGGCATGGGCCTGATGCCAGGCGGCATCTTCCGCGCGCTGTACCCGAACGAACTGCACGGAGTGAGCATCGACGATTCGATCGCCAGCATCGAACGCATCTTCAAAAACGACGCCGAGCCGAAAGACATCGCCGCGATCATCATCGAGCCGGTTCAGGGCGAAGGTGGTTTCTACGTCGCGCCTAAAGAGTTCATGAAGCGTCTGCGTGCCCTGTGCGACCAGCACGGCATCCTGCTGATCGCTGACGAAGTACAGACTGGCGCTGGCCGTACCGGTACTTTCTTCGCCATGGAACAGATGGGCGTTGCTGCCGACCTGACCACTTTCGCCAAATCCATCGCTGGCGGCTTCCCGCTGGCCGGTGTGTGCGGCAAGGCCGAATACATGGACGCCATCGCTCCAGGCGGCCTGGGCGGCACCTACGCCGGTAGCCCGATCGCTTGCGCCGCGGCCCTGGCCGTGATGGAAGTGTTCGAAGAAGAGCACCTGCTGGATCGCTGCAAGGCTGTTGGCGAGCGTCTGGTAACCGGCCTGAAGGCCATCCAGGCCAAGTACCCGGTGATCGGTGAAGTTCGTGCCCTGGGCGCGATGATCGCTGTCGAGCTGTTCGAAGGCGGCGACAGCCACAAGCCGAACCCGACCGCCGTGGCAGCCGTTGTGGCCAAGGCTCGCGACAAGGGCCTGATCCTGCTGTCCTGCGGCACCTACGGCAACGTTCTGCGCGTCCTGGTACCGCTGACCTCGCCGGACGAGCAACTGGACAAAGGCCTGGCGATCATCGAAGAGTGCTTCTCCGAGCTCTGATCACCCAGTGTGACCTGATCCACAAAAAGCCCGCTTCGGCGGGTTTTTTCATGCCTCCTGGAACACATCCCGCGCATTAGCACTGTATCGAATGGCCAGCATTGGCTAAGGTTCCTGCATTGCCAGGGAGAGCTGTATGACAACCGTCATTTTACCCGCGGTTCCAAGAGTCCTGATCGCCGAGGCCGACCCCTGGTCCCGCGATCTGCTCAAGGAAGTGTTGTTGAACGTACGCTGCGATGCGCGGCTGGATTTGTGCGCCGATGGCCAGCAAGCGCTGGAGTTGTTGGCGGCCAACCCCTATGACCTGGTGATCGCCGACTGGGAGCTGCCGGGCGTCGATGGTCTGAATGTCCTGCGCAGTATCCGTCAGCGCAAACGCAATCCGCCGATGCCGTTCATTCTGATGAGCAGTCGCAGCGACAGTGCCAGCGTGCGCGAGGCCTTGCCGTTGGCGCCGGCCGCGTACCTGACCAAACCCCTGAACATGGAAAGCCTGACCCATCGGTTGCAGGGGTTACTGTTGCACGCTGGCGAAGAAGTCTCGTGCGAGGTGCCATCGCTGGCGCCGGGCATGACGTTGTCGGTGTATCTGGAGCGTCGACGCGAATTGGTTGACGGCGCGCCGCTGATGACTGACGTGCAAGTGGCGGTCAAACGCAGCCTCAATCCCAATGGCCTCGATCTGACGGTGCTGGAAGACGAAATTCGCACCGATCCGCAGGTCACGGCCGTGCTGATCGCCGCTGCCAACAGCGCGGCCCAGCACCACGGCGTCGCGGTGCAAACCCTGTCCCAGGCGCTGCATCGCCTGGGCACCGGGCAGAGCATGAACCTGATCCTCGGGCTGGCGCTCAAGCGCAGTGCCCGGCTCAACGATCAGCAATTGGCCGACTATGCCGAGCGTTACTGGGATTTGTCCCTGCATACCGCCGAATACGCCCGGACGCTGGCGCGCTTGCTCGATCTGGATCAGGAGCGCTGCTATTGCGCCGGCATGTTGCATTGTCTCGGCGATCTGGCGTTGTTGCGTTGTTTGCAGGAATGGAAACAGGCCGGCGGCGAGCTGGACGAGTGGGAGGAGGTGGGTGAAGCGCTGGCGGAATATGGCGCGGCCTATGGTTCGGCGCTGCGCACACGCTGGCGTCTGCCACTGGAGTTACGAGAGCTGATTGCCGCGGCCTACCAGCTCGGTGGCGGGGTTTATTCCCGCGAAGCGCTGGTGATGAACATGGCGGCGCAGATGGCGCGCCTGAGCGAGCATGAGGGCATCGAGGCGCTGGCCAAGAGCCGGACGGCGAGGTTGCTCAAGATCGGCTTGCCGGAGCTGATGCGGCTGCGCAAGAAATGAGGCTCATGCACACCCTTTGTAGGAGCGAGCTTGCTCGCGATGGTCGTCAACGATAACGCTGGAAACCTGGCACCCCGCGGTGCCCTCGGGTTCTTCGCGAGCGAGCTCGCTCCTACAGGGAGGGAGGGGGCGTCAGGCCGTGACAATCCGGTTCTTGCCCTCGCGCTTGGCCTGATACATCGCCGCATCCGCCCGGGAAAACAGGTTCTCCACGTTTTCGTCCGCGGCGGTCAGGCTGGTCAGGCCCTGGCTGACGGTGATGCCGAACGTCCGGCCCTCATGGTTGAAACTCAATTGCTGAATCTGCCGTTGCAGGCGTTCAGCCACTTGCAGGGCCATCTGAGGCGTGCAGCCGGGAAACACCGCGGCGAACTCTTCACCGCCGATGCGTCCGAACAGGTCGCGACGGCGCAACGCTGCGCGGCCGCTTTCGGCAATGCGCTGCAACACGTTGTCGCCTTCCTGATGACCGTAGGTGTCATTGACCGTCTTGAAGTTATCAATGTCCAGCATCAGGAACGACAGCGGCTCGCCCTGCTGCCGGGCATGTGCGAACGCTCGGTGGGCACATTCGAAGAAATGACGGCGGTTGCTGCTCTGGGTCAGCGCATCGATGGTGGCCAGGCGATGCAGCTCGGTTTCCATTTGCTTCTTGTTGGTGATGTCTTCGGCGATGCCGACGATGATCACCGGTTGCCCCGGCTCGGCCTGGCGGTTGATGTAGCATTTGTCGCTTAGCCAGCGCACCTGGCCGTCGGCAGCGATGACTCGGTATTCGCGGTCTTCGACGGCGCCTTTGTCCAGCACTTCGGCAAGGCTGCGGTCGGCATGGTCCAGGTCGTCAGGGTGAATGCTGTCGCGCCATTGATTGCTGTCAGCCAGCAACAGATCGGCCGAACGGCCAAAGATCCGTTCATAGGCGGGGCTGACGTAAAGCACCTTGCGGGTTTCCCAATCGAGTGCCCATAGCACCGCGTTGACGCTCGCCAGCAAGGTGTTGAGCAGTTGTTCGCGTTCGCTCAGGCGTGCGACTTCGCCTTGGGCATGCATCAGCGCTATCAGGGGCTGAGCGGCCTCGGGCCAATGGGATGGAGATGAGTCTTGCAGGTTTTTTGGGGCCATCGACACAAATCTCAAAGGGCATGCCGCGTGTTCGATAGCGGCCAACACCAAGCCCGCCGGGAATGGCGAAGTGTCTTTGAGATAGGGCTTTTTAGATGAAGTTCCCGCCTTGTGTGGCGAGGGAGCTTGCTCCCGCCGGGCGGTACTGATGGCGCGATTTTGCGATCACGCCACATACCAATGTGGGAGCGGCACCGCCGCTCCCACAGGTTTTTTTCAGACGGCGGCAGGGCGCAAGGAGTAGGTCTTCAACTGATCGGCGAAGTCGCGCAGGGATTGAATCCCGCTGGCTTCGGCCTCGTGTACCCAATCCTTGATGGCCGCCAGCATGTCGTGGCCATTTGAGCTGGTCTTGACCCAGATCTGCTGCAGGGCCAGGCGTTTTTCGTAAATTACCTTCAGCGCCTGGCTGTGCTCGAGCATGTTCTGGATGCGTACATGGTGTTTGTCGTCCAGCAGGCTGGTCTCGCGCGAAAGCAGGCGTTTGGCCCGGTGGAACTGGTGACGTACCGAGTGATCGACCTTTTCCAGCTCTTGCTTGACCAGTGGGCCGATCACCAATTTGCGGTACTGGGCCATGATCTGGAAGCGGTTGTTGAGGATCGCCATGGCGGTGTCCATGTCCAGGTTGCCCTTGCCTTCGACGCGGTGGGCAATCGGCGCAACCCGCTGAACCTTGGCCAGGCGCAGGAAGCTGAAGACTTGAATCCACGCCCAGCCGAGGTCGAATTCCCACTTCTTCACCGACAGTTTTGCCGAGTTAGGGTAAGTGTGATGGTTGTTATGCAGTTCTTCGCCGCCAATCAGGATGCCCCACGGCACCAGGTTGGTCGCCGCATCGCGGCATTCGAAGTTGCGGTAGCCGATGGCATGGCCCAGGCCATTGACCACGCCGGCGGCCCACACCGGGATCCACATCATCTGGATGGCCCAGATGGTGATGCCGATGGTGCCGAACAGCAGCAGGTCGATAACGCCCATGATCGCCACACCCAGCAGCGGGAAGCGGCTGTAGAGGTTGCGCTCGATCCAGTCTTCGGGGCAGTTCTTGCCGTAGATGCGCAACGTCTCGGGGTTTTCCGCTTCGGCGCGGTACAACTCGGCGCCTTTGCGCAGCACCGTGGACAAACCCTTGATGACCGGGCTGTGCGGGTCATCGACGGTTTCGCATTTGGCGTGATGCTTGCGGTGGATGGCGGTCCACTCGCGGGTGTTCTGCGCCGTGGTCAGCCACAGCCAGAAACGGAAGAAATGCTTAAGGCCCCCATTCAGCTCCAGGGAGCGATGGGCCGAGTAACGATGCAGATAGACCGTGACGGCAATGATCGTGATGTGGGTCATCAGCAGGGTGACTGCTACCAGTGCCCAGGGCGACAAGCCAAGAAAACCTTCGTACCACATAGGCTATAGGGCCCTCGATGAAAGAAAAAACAGCCGATGCATTATCACTAAGCTCACACAGAAAACCAGTCGCCCTTTCAGATAAGAGTGGCGGGATGTGTCTTCAAACTATAATTCCAACCTTTTTGTAGGGACATGGATCGCCGGATGTCTGCCACCTATCGCGATGCCTTGCGTGCAGCGCTGCTCTATCTGTTGCTTTCTGTGGTTTGGCTGCAGATCAGTGGCTATTTATTGAACAGTTTATTCGATAGCTCTGCCGAGCGACTGCGATGGCAACTGATCAACGGTTACGTTTGGGTGCTGTTCAGCGCCGGGTTGATCGTCATTGCCCGGGCGCGGCTGCTGCGGTGCCTGGGGATCGGCGCCACCTTGCACGAGCGCAATACCCACCGCGAGCGTCTGCGCCAGGCGGCCGCGGTGTTCGACTGCACCCGCGAGGGGGTGCTGGTCACCGATCGGGAAGGCGTGATCGTCCATGTGAACCGGGCTTTTATGGAAATCACCGGATACGGCTGTGAGGACGTACTGGGGCAGCGGCCCAATGTGTTCAAGTCCGGGCGACATTCCCCTGAGTTTTATCAGGCGATGTTTGCCGCACTCGCCAGTGTCGGGGAGTGGAGTGGTGAAATCTGGAACCGGCGCAAAAGCGGCGAGATTTACCCGCAATGGCAAACGATCCGCCTGATCCACGACGACCGTGGCCAGCCGAGCCAGTATGTGGCGGTGTTTTCCGATATCAGTGCAATCAAGAACTCCGAACACGAGTTGATGCACCTTGCGCACCACGATCCGCTGACCGACCTGCCGAACCGCCTGCTGTTCACCGACCGCGCCGAACAGGCCCTGGCCTCGGCGCAGGTCCACAAGCGTGGCTGCGCGCTACTGATGATCGATCTCGATCACTTCAAGATGATCAACGACAGCCTCGGGCACACCATCGGCGATCAATTGCTCAAGGCGGTGGCCGAGCGCCTGGGCGCCATGTTCGGCCCGGGCATTACCCTGGCGCGTTTGGGTGGGGATGAGTTCGCCGTACTCGCCGAAAGCTGTCCGCAACTGGTTCAGGCTGCTGCGTTGGCCCAGCGGATTATCGACGGCCTCAAGGAGCCGTTCCTCATTGATGGGCACCAGCTGTTCATCAACACCAGCATCGGCATCAGCCTGTTCCCCAGCGATGCCTTGAGCGTCGAGCAGCTGTTGCGTAATGCCGACTCTGCGCTATTCAAGGCCAAGAGCACGGGGCGCAATGATTATGCTTTGTACACCGAAGAGCTGACGGCCCACGCCCAGCAACGGGTCGAGATCGCCTTCGAATTGCGCCGCGCCCTGGACCGGCAAGAGCTGCGGGTTTATTACCAGCCGGTTCACGACCTCAGGACCGGTCGCCTGATTGGCGTCGAGGCACTGGTGCGTTGGCAGCACCCGCAGCGGGGATTGGTGTCGCCAGCGGAATTCATCCCGGTGGCCGAGCGAACCGGTCTGATTGCTGAAATCGATGCCTGGGTCATGCAGCAGGCGTGCCGGCAGATGTGCCAGTGGCAGCAGGGTGGCGTAGTGCTGTCGTTCGTTGCGGTCAACGTATCTTCGCGCCTGTTCGCCCGTCGTGAGCTGTATCAGCAAGTGGCGCAGGTCCTGCGCGAAACCGGGCTGGAACCGGCGTGTCTGGAGCTGGAAGTGACCGAAAGCGCGGTGATGGAGGATCCGGAAGTCGCGCTTGAGCAAATGCATCGCCTGCGCGAGTTGGGTGTGCGTCTGGCCATCGACGACTTCGGCACGGGTTATTCATCGCTACTGCGGCTCAAGCGTCTGCCAGTGCAAAAGTTGAAAGTCGACCAGGGCTTCGTCGCTGGATTGCCGTGGGATGAGGATGATGCGGCGATCTCGCGGGTGATCATTGCGCTGGCTCAGAGCATGGGCATGCAGGTACATGCCGAGGGGATCGAGCAGGTCGAGCAGGCAGCTTTCCTTCTTGAGCAGGGATGTGATCTGGGGCAGGGCTATTGGTTCGGGCGGCCGGTGCCGGCGGAGCAGCTCGACTGGGCGCATGCGCCGGTAATCGTGTAGGAGCGAGCTCGCTCGCGATGAGTGTTAACGATGACAAGAGCTGCCTGAATGAACGCGGTGTCCCTGCCACCATCGCGAGCAAGCTCGCTCCTACAGGGGG
>NZ_JBGLYV010000062.1:0-39163 GCF_047304225.1 Pseudomonas sp. Pseusp3
GGCGACGCTCAGCGACCTGCCGGCCGCGTCCACCGCCCTGGGGCTCTCCGAGACGCTGCTGGGCGTGATAGCAACCGCCGTGCTTGTGCTGTTTTCGGTGCTGGCTATCGGCATCTACCGTCGGCGGCTGCCGGAACAGCCTTACCCGGACAACCTGCTGGTCATGATCGGGCGCCGCACCTTGCGCTTGCCCGGGAGCCGCCTGACGCTCCTGCAATTGGTCATCACCGCCCTGGACGTAGCCGCCGCCGCGACCGTGCTCTATCTGTTGCTGCCGGAAACGCCGCCCTTCGGTGCGTTCCTTCTGGTTTACCTGCTGGCCCTGGCCGCCGGCGTGCTCAGCCATGTGCCGGGCGGCGTCGGGGTGTTCGAGGCGATTTTGCTGGCGGCGTTTTCCGACACACTTGGTGCTGCGCCCCTGGCGGCCGCCCTGCTGCTTTATCGCTTGATCTACGTGGTCCTGCCATTGCTGGTGGCCTGCGTGCTGTTACTGATCAACGAAGGTCAGCGCCTGTTCCAGACACGCCAGACATTGCGCGCGGCCTCAGGCCTGGCGGCTCCGATCCTGGCGGTGCTGGTATTTCTGTCCGGTGTTGTCCTGCTGTTCTCCGGGGCCACCCCGGAAATCGATACCCGCCTGGAACATATCGGTTTTCTGATCCCCCATCGGCTGGTCGACGCTTCGCACTTTGGCGCCAGCCTGGTCGGCGTTCTTTGTCTGTTGCTGGCCCAGGGGCTGCGCCGCCGGCTGTCGGCGGCGTGGATGCTGACCACCATTCTGTTGCTGGTCGGCGCCCTGCTCTCACTGCTCAAAGGCTTCGACTGGGAAGAAGCCAGCCTGATGGTGCTGACGGCAAGCCTGCTCGGGGTATTCCGCCGCTCGTTCTATCGCCCCAGCCGCCTGACCGAAGTTCCGTTCTCGCCGCTGTACCTGGTGGCCAGCCTGTGCGTGCTCGGTGCGTCGATCTGGTTGCTGCTGTTCGCCTACCAGGACGTTCCGTACAGCCACCAGCTCTGGTGGCAGTTCACTCTGGACGCCGATGCCCCTCGCGGCCTGCGTTCGCTGCTCGGGGCTGCCGTACTGCTGGTGGTGGTGTCGCTGACCTGGCTGCTGCGCACCGCGCGTCCGGTCATTCACCTGCCGACGTCCGACGAACTGGAGCGCGCCAGCAAGATCCTCATGGCATCGGCCCAACCGGATGGCGGTCTGGCCCTGACCGGTGACAAGGCGCTGCTGTTTCACCCCAATGACGAAGCGTTCCTGATGTACGCCCGCCGTGGCCGCAGCCTGGTGGCGTTATATGACCCGATCGGCCCGGGCCAGCAACGGGCGGAAATGATCTGGCAGTTCCGCGACCTGTGCGACATCCACCACGCCCGCCCCGTGTTCTACCAAGTGCGCGCGGAGAACCTGCCCTACTACATGGACATCGGCCTGACCGCGATCAAGCTCGGCGAAGAAGCCCGGGTCGATCTCAAGCGGTTTGATCTCGAGGCCAAGGGCAAGGAGATGAAGGACCTGCGCTACACCTGGAACCGAGGCACCCGTGACGGCCTGTCGCTGGAAATCTTTGAGCCGGGCCACGCGCCGATGGAGGAGCTCAAGGTGATTTCCGATGCCTGGCTGACCGGCAAGAACGTCCGCGAGAAAGGTTTTTCGCTGGGTCGCTTCAGCGATGACTACCTCAAGTATTTCCGCATCGCGGTGATTCGTTTCGAAGGACGCCCGGTCGCGTTCGCCAACTTGCTCGAGACCTACGGCCACGACCTGGCCAGCCTCGACCTGATGCGCGCCCATCCGGACGCCCCGAAGCTGACCATGGAGTTCATGATGGTCGGCCTGATCCAGCATTATAAAAATCATGGATACGCGCGTTTCAGCCTGGGCATGGTGCCGTTGTCGGGGTTGCAACCCCGTCGCGGCGCACCATTGACCCAGCGCCTGGGCTCGATGGTATTCCGCCGTGGTGAGCAGCTGTACAACTTCCAAGGCTTGCGCCGCTTCAAAGACAAGTTCCAGCCTGATTGGGAACCCCGTTATATGGCCGTGCCCGCCGGACTCGATCCGCTGGTTGCGCTGGCCGACACTGCTGCCCTGATCGCGGGCGGCTTGACCGGATTGGTGAAACGCTGATGATTCAACGCTCCTTGCGGTATGTATTGGGCACGCTGGTGATAGTGGCCCTGATTCTCGGTGGCGGTTACTGGTACCTGAAACGCCCGGCACCGGAACCGACCCTCGAATTGCTGAACCCGGCCGATGGTGCGGCGATGACCCGTGTCATCCCCGGCACTACGCCTCGCGCCCAGGTGCTGGTGGCGGTCAACGAAGACCAGAAACTCAGCGACAAGCAGTTGCTGACCCTGAGCCGCAGTGGCTCGGCGCAAATCGTCCAGGTGATCCTGCCCAAGGACTGCCTGTTGCAAAGCCGCGCCCTGCAATCGGGCCTGAGAGAACTCAAAGGCCCGGCGACCCTGGTCAGCGGTATCGGCCCGGGTGCCGTGCTGGCCTGGCGCTGGCTGTCCGAGCAGAAGAATGACAAGGCCCAGGCGGTCTCGGTCGACCTGGCCCTGGAAAAGGGCGGCTGCACTCACCTGCTGCCAAAAAGCGCCGCCCACGGTCACTGGCTGGTCGCGTGGAACGACAACCCGGACGACACCAGTGCCGGCTTCGTGCGTGATCAACCGAACGCTGAAACCAGCATCAGCGACTACGACATCAACCTGCCGCAAGTGCTGAACAACGAACTGCGCAAGATCCTCGTCGGTGGCGACAAAGCTGCTGGCGGCCTGCAGATCCCGGTGGTCGAAGTGCCAGCCGGTCAGGCCAGGGACACCGTGACCCTGTTCCTGTCCGGTGACGGCGGCTGGCGCGACCTCGACCGCGATGTAGCGGGCGAAATGGCCAAGATCGGCTACCCGGTGGTCGGCATCGACACCCTGCGCTACTACTGGCAGCACAAGAGCCCGGAGCAAAGCGCGCTGGACCTGGCTGAACTGATGCAACACTACCGGCAAAAATGGGGCACCAAGCGCTTCATCCTGACCGGTTACTCGTTCGGCGCCGATGTCCTGCCGGCGATCTACAACCGCCTGGCCGAGTCCGAGCAGCAACGCGTCGACGCGATCATCCTGCTGGCCTTCGCCCGTACCGGCAGCTTCGAGATCGAAGTCGAAGGCTGGCTCGGCAACGCTGGCAAGGAAGCCGCCACCGGACCGGAAATGGCCAAGCTGCCAGCCGCCAAAGTGGTGTGCATCTACGGTGAAGAAGAAACCGACGAGAGCGGCTGCACCGACAAGACTGCGGTGGGCGAAGCCATCAAGCTGCCAGGCGGCCACCACTTCGACGAGAACTACCCGGCGCTGGCCAAGCGTTTGGTGGATGTGATCGAGAAGCGTCAGCCTAAGGAAACGGCTGCTACAGAGTGATCTGAGCCAGCCGAAAAAAGCCCTCGTTACCTCACGGTAGCGGGGGCTTTTACATTCCGACAGACACCACACATCCCCTGTGGGAGCGGGCTTGCTCGCGAAGGCGGTGTATCAAATTGCATTTATGTCGACTGACACGCCCCTTTCGCGAGCAAGCCCGCTCCCACACTGGATCTTCGTAGTCTTCCAGTTTATTGCTCAGGCACAAAAAAGCCCCCAATGCCGCAAGGCAACGGGGGCTTTTTGTGGGTCGCTTACATCTCCACCTGCGTCCCCAGCTCAATCACCCGGTTCAGCGGCAGATTGAAGAAGCGCAGGTTGCCGTTGGCGTTCTGCAACATGAACGCAAACAGCGCCTCGCGCCAGCGCGACATGCCTTCGAGCTTGGAGGCGATGACCGTTTCGCGGCTGAGGAAGTACGTGGTGCGCATCGGGCTGAAGCTCAGTTCATCGAGATGACACAGCTTCAATGCCTGGGGCACGTCCGGCTCATCGATAAAGCCGAAATGCAGGATCACCCGGAAGAACCCCTCGCCGTAGGCATCGACCTCGAACCGTCGTGATGGCGGCACCCGCGGGATGTCTTCGTAGACCACCGTCAGCAGCACCACTTGCTCGTGCAACACCTGGTTATGCAGCAGGTTGTGCAACAGCGCGTGGGGCACAGCGTCCGGTCGCGCGGTCAGGAACACCGCCGTGCCCTGCACACGATGCGGCGGTTGCACGGCAATGCTGCTGATAAAGATCGGCAGCGGCAGCCCACCTTCATCGATACGCTCCACTAGCAGTTGCTTGCCGCGCTTCCAAGTGGTCATCAGCACAAACAAGGCGAAACCGGCGATCACCGGGAATGCACCGCCCTGAATGATTTTCGGCACGTTGGCGGCGAAGTACACACCATCTACCAACAGGAAACCCAACAGCATCGGGACCACAAGCACCGGTGGCCATTTCCACAGCAGCAGGATCACCGCGGACACCAGAATGCTGGTCATCAGCATGGTCCCGGTCACCGCCACACCATAGGCCGAGGCCAGGGCTCCGGAGGATTCGAAACCCAACACCAACAGCACCACACCGACCATCAGCGCCCAGTTCACCGCGGCGATGTAGATCTGGCCCTGTTCAGCGCTGGAGGTGTGCCGGATGTGCATGCGCGGAATGTAACCGAGCTGGATCGCCTGACGGGTCAGGGAGAACGCACCGGAAATCACCGCTTGCGAGGCAATCACCGTGGCCAGGGTCGACAGGCCGACCAGCGGGATCAATGCCCAGCTCGGTGCCAGCAGGTAGAACGGGTTACGGGCAGCTTCCGGGTCGCCCAGCAGCAAGGCGCCCTGGCCAAAATAATTGAGCACCAGCGCCGGCAGTACAAGGATGAACCAGGCACGTGCAATCGGCTTGCGACCGAAGTGGCCCATGTCCGCGTACAGCGCTTCGGCACCGGTCAATGCCAGCACCACGGCGCCGAGAATCGTCACGCCCATGCCCGGATGGACCATGAAGAAACGTACGCCCCACACCGGGTTCATCGCTTCGAGGACTTCCGGATGCTGGCTGATGCCATAGACGCCCAGTGCGCCCAGCACGAGGAACCAGGTGACCATGATCGGCCCGAACAGAATGCCGATCCGCGCGGTACCGTGACTCTGAATCAGAAACAGCGCGACCAGCACCACCAGCGACAGAGGCACGACCCAATGATCGATGCCCTCGAATGCCAGGCCCAGGCCTTCAATCGCCGACAGCACGGAGATCGCCGGGGTGATCATGCTGTCGCCATAGAACAGCGCCGCACCAATCAGCCCGCAGACCACCAGCAACGTGCGCAATCTGGCATGCCCTGCCGCCGCCCGCCTGGCCAGCGCGGTCAAGGCCATGATCCCGCCTTCGCCCTGGTTGTCGGCGCGCAGTACAAACATCATGTACTTGATCGACACGACCCAGATCAGCGACCAGAAAATGAGTGCCAGAATCCCCAGCACCCCGTCATGGTTGACCGGCACGCCATAGCCTCCGGAAAACACTTCTTTAAGGGTGTACAACGGACTGGTGCCGATATCGCCATAAACCACCCCGACTGCCGCGACCAGCATACCGATCGGCTTCACCGCCGTATGCTCGGCGCCCGCAGCCTGACTACTTGCCTGACCCATCCACCACTCCTACTACCCAGACTCGGGCTTCTTTGAAAGAAGCACTATGCTTTGTCGTGCAGCATGCGCTGTTTTACTTCACGTTACAGACGTTTTGTTGACTGTAAAAAAACAGTAAAGCGTAACGGCGCGAAGCATAGCGCAGCACTCGTCGTATTTCCCTGCATAAAGCTGGTCAAGTGCGCTTACCATCGCTAGAATTGCGCACTTTTTGATCAGAGGCGCCAAATGAGCGCCCGTTCGTCGTCTTGCCGCACTCGGCACGAGGCGTCACAAAATACCGAGGTTAGACATGTCCACCACTCCTGCGTCGGCCAATCCAAAGGTTGGCTTCGTATCCCTGGGCTGCCCCAAAGCACTGGTCGACTCCGAGCGCATCCTTACCCAGCTGCGCATGGAAGGCTATGACGTCGTGTCCACCTACCAGGACGCCGACGTCGTGGTGGTCAACACCTGCGGCTTCATCGATTCGGCCAAGGCCGAGTCCCTGGAAGTGATCGGCGAAGCCATCAAGGAAAACGGCAAGGTCATCGTGACCGGCTGCATGGGCGTCGAAGAAGGCAACATCCGCGACGTGCACCCGAGCGTGCTGGCCGTGACCGGTCCGCAGCAGTACGAGCAAGTGGTCAATGCCGTGCACGAAGTCGTGCCACCCCGCCAGGACCACAACCCGCTGATCGACCTGGTGCCGCCACAAGGCATCAAGCTGACCCCGCGCCACTACGCCTACCTGAAAATTTCCGAAGGCTGCAACCACAGCTGCAGCTTCTGCATCATCCCGTCGATGCGCGGCAAACTGGTCAGCCGTCCGGTGGGCGACGTGCTCGACGAGGCCCAGCGCCTGGTCAAGTCCGGCGTCAAAGAGCTGTTGGTGATCTCCCAGGACACCAGCGCCTATGGCGTCGACGTGAAATACCGCACCGGTTTCTGGAACGGCGCGCCGGTGAAAACCCGCATGACCGAACTCTGCGAAGCCCTGAGCACCCTTGGCGTCTGGGTTCGCCTGCACTACGTTTACCCGTATCCGCACGTTGACGAGCTGATCCCGCTGATGGCTGCCGGCAAGATCCTGCCGTACCTGGACATCCCGTTCCAGCACGCCAGCCCGAAAGTGCTGAAGTCGATGAAACGCCCGGCCTTCGAAGACAAGACCCTGGCGCGGATCAAGAACTGGCGCGAAATCTGCCCGGACCTGATCATCCGTTCGACCTTCATCGTCGGCTTCCCTGGCGAAACCGAAGAAGACTTCCAGTACCTGCTGAACTGGCTGACCGAAGCACAACTCGACCGCGTCGGCTGCTTCCAGTACTCGCCGGTAGAAGGTGCACCGGCCAATGACCTGGACCTGGAAGTCGTCCCGGACGACGTCAAGCAGGATCGTTGGGAGCGCTTCATGGCGCACCAGCAGGCCATCAGTTCGGCGCGCCTGCAAATGCGCATCGGCCGCGAGATCGAAGTGCTGGTCGATGAAGTTGACGAGCAAGGCGCGGTAGGCCGCTGCTTCTTCGACGCCCCGGAAATCGACGGCAACGTATTCATCGACAACGGCAGCAACCTCAAGCCGGGCGACAAGGTCTGGTGCAAAGTGACCGACGCCGACGAATACGACCTGTGGGCTGAACAGATCTAAACGCAAAAAATACGCAAAGCCCCGCTCTCTTGACGAGATGCGGGGCTTTTTTACGGCTATCGTTTGAGATTGAACGGATTCACACCAATCACGCATCAGGGGGGCAGACAGGCATGCGTCAGCATTCGGTCATCCAAACGCCGAAGTTCAGCGACTACGAAGAATTGACCCGGGTCTGGGAGGCCTCGGTACGCGCCACTCACGACTTTCTGCCCGACAGTTACATCGAACTGCTGAAAAACCTGGTGTTGACTCGCTACCTCGACGCGGTGATGTTGATCTGCACCAAGGATTCGAGCCAACGTATCACCGGGTTTGCCGGCGTCGCGGCCGGCAAGATCGAAATGCTCTTCATCGACCCTGACCATCGCGGCCAGGGCCTGGGCAAAAAATTGTTGCGCTATGCCCTGGAACACCTGAACGCCGACGAACTGGACGTCAACGAACAGAACCCGCAAGCCCTCGGCTTCTACTTCAAGCAGGGTTTCGAGGTCATCGGCCGCTCTGAAGTCGATGGCATGGGGCAGCCGTATCCGTTGCTGCACATGCGTTTGCGCCAAAACCAAAAGCTTTCACAACAGGGCTGACACAACACGTACAACTGTAGGAGCTGGCTTGCCAGCGAAGGATGAGAGAGCGCCGCGTTCTTTCAGGATAAACACGGTGCTCTTGAATCCATCGCTGGCAAGCCAGCTCCTACAAAAAGCACTGCGCGTAAATGGAATCGGGATTAACCGGCACCAGGCAGGTACAATGCCCACCCCCTTTTTGTTACGGCCCTGACATGACTGACCCGATTCGTCTCTCCAAACGCCTCATCGAACTCGTCGGCTGTTCCCGTCGGGAGGCTGAGCTGTTCATCGAGGGCGGCTGGGTCACCGTCGACGGTGAGGTCATCGACGAGCCGCAATTCAAGGTCGGCACCCAGAAAGTCGAACTTGATCCTGAAGCCAAGGCCACTGCGCCGGAACCGGTGACCCTGCTGCTCAATGTGCCTGCCGGCATGGACGCAGACACCGCCATGGCCACCCTCGGCGCCGAGACCCTGAGCGAAGAACACCGCTACGGCAAGCGCCCGTTGCGCGGGCACTTCCTGCGACTGACCGCCAGCACCGACCTGCAGGCCAACGCCAGCGGTCTGCTGGTGTTCACCCAGGACTGGAAAATCCTGCGCAAACTCACCGCCGACTCCAGCAAGATCGAGCAAGAGTATGTGGTCGAGGTTGAAGGCGAAATGGTGGCTCACGGCCTCAACCGCCTGAATCACGGCCTGACCCACAAGGGCAAGGAGTTGCCGGCAGTCAAGGCCAGCTGGCAGAACGAAAACCGGCTGCGCTTCGCCATGAAGAACCCGCAACCGGGCATCATCGCCCAGCTGTGCCAGGCCGTCGGCCTGAAGGTCGTCGCCATCCGCCGCATCCGCATCGGCGGCGTGTCCATCGGCAAAGTGCCCGTGGGGCAATGGCGCTACTTGTCCGGCAAAGAGAAGTTCTAAGGCTTGCGCCGCCGCCACATCTTTCGGCGCTGCTGCTTTCGGCGGCGCCCATAGTTGAATTATCAGGACTGCACACATGATTCATAACGACGTACTGCGCAGCGTGCGCTACATGCTCGACATCAGCGACAAGAAAGTCATCGAGATCATCAAGCTCGGCGGCCTGGACGTGGCCCTGCCTGACCTGGTGACCTACCTCGACAAGAAAGAGGAAGACGAGGAAGGTTTCGTACGCTGCCCGGACGAAGTCATGGCACATTTCCTCGACGGCCTGGTGATCTTCAAGCGTGGCAAGGACGAAAGCCGTCCGCCGCAGCCGATCGAAGTGCCCGTGACCAACAACATCATCCTGAAAAAGCTGCGGGTGGCGTTCGAGCTCAAAGAAGACGACATGCACGCGATCCTCAAGGCCGCCGAGTTCCCGGTGTCCAAGCCTGAGCTGAGCGCGCTGTTCCGCAAGTTCGGCCACACCAACTATCGCCCGTGCGGCGACCAGTTGCTGCGTAACTTCCTCAAGGGCCTGACCCTGCGCGTTCGCCCGCAATAAGCTAAAGACACATCTGTTTTCTGTAGGAGCTGGCTTGCCAGCGATGGTCGCAAACGATAACGCGTGCTGACTGGATGAACGCGGCGCTCTCTCATCCTTCGCTGGCAAGCCAGCTCCTACAAGGCGGAATGCCACCCTATTCCGCGCAAAAATAGTGGCTCCGCTTCTGGCGGCTGACGACTAGGGTGTTAAGACCTCAGTTTTCAGGATTCGCCATGCACCCCTACTTTTCCCTGCAAGGCCGCACCGCCCTGGTGACCGGCGGCACCCGTGGTATCGGCAAGATGATCGCCAAGGCCTACGTCGAGGCGGGCGCCACCGTGTACGTCTGTGCCCGTGACGCCGAAGCCTGCCAGCAAACCGCCGACGAACTCGGTGCGCTTGGACGCTGCCATGCCATGGCTGCCAACCTCGCCACCGAAGAGGGCGTCCTGCAACTGGCCACACGCCTGGGCGAGCAGATCAGCCATCTGGACATTCTGGTGAACAATGCCGGCACCACCTGGGGCGCATCGCTGGAGAGCTACCCGATCAAGGGTTGGGAAAAAGTCATGCAACTCAACGTGACGTCGGTATTCAACTGCATCCAGCAATTCCTGCCCCTGTTGCGCAAGGCCGGCTCGGCGCAGAATCCCGCGCGGATCATCAACATTGGCTCAGTGGCTGGGATTTCATCCTTCGGCGAACAGGCGTATGCCTACGGGCCGAGCAAGGCGGCGTTGCATCAACTGTCGAGGATTCTGGCGCGCGAACTGGTGGGCCAGCACATCAACGTCAATGTGATCGCCCCGGGGCGCTTTCCGAGCAAGATGACCCAGCACATCGGCAATGATGAACAGGCGCTGGCGCAGGATACTGCACTGATCCCGATGAAGCGGTGGGGCCGCGAGGAAGAGATGGCGGCGCTGGCGATCAGCCTGGCGAGCACTGCCGGGGCTTATATGACCGGGAATATCATTCCGCTGGACGGAGGGTTCAGCCTGTAGATCGGCGGTGCGGCTTTCGCGAGCAAGCCCGCTCCCACATTGGTCCTGAGTTGTTCACAAAAATGTGGGAGCGGGCTTGCTCGCGAAAGGGCCGGCACAGCCACCACTGAACACAGGTCGATCGGGTTATCATGCCCACCCTCTTCCCGTCTCGACCTCAAACCATGACCTACAGCGTTTCCCCCATCGGCTTCGTGCGCTCCTGCTTCAAGGAGAAGTTCGCCATTCCGCGCCAGCCGCAACTGGCCCCGGCCGCCCGTGGGGTGCTGGAACTGGTGGCACCGTTCGATCAAGGGGACGCGGTACAGGGCCTGGAGCAGGTCAGCCATGTGTGGCTGCTGTTCCTGTTCCACCAGGCCCTGGAGGAAAAGCCTCGCTTGAAGGTCCGCCCTCCTCGCCTCGGCGGCAACAAATCCATGGGCGTGTTTGCCACCCGCGCCACCCATCGCCCCAATGGCATCGGACAGTCAGTGGTGAAACTGCACAAGGTCGAAGCCAACCGTTTGTGGATATCGGGCATCGATCTGCTGGATGGCACGCCGATTCTCGATATCAAACCCTACGTGCCCTACGCCGACATCATCGCTACAGCCACCAACAGCATCGCCAGCGCCGCGCCGCAGCTGATTCCCGTGCAGTGGACGGACAGCGCCCTGGAACAGGCTCACGGGCACGCTCAGCGCCTTGAAGAACCCTTGGTGGAATTGATCGAGCAATGTTTGGCGCAGGATCCACGCCCGGCTTATCAAACACCTGCACCCGAGCGGGAATACGGTGCGCAGTTCTGGGATCTGGATGTGCGTTGGCACTACCCGGAAACAAACGTGATCCGGGTCCTGGAAGTTATCCCGGTTAAATAAACCCGGAAACGAAAAAGCCCGCATGACCTTCTCAGGCCATGCGGGCTTTTCTTTGCAATACACATCTACTGTAGGAGCTGGCTTGCCAGCGATGGACTCGAACTCACCGCGTTACACCAGGAAACACGCGTTATCGTTAACGACCATCGCTAGCAAGCTAGCTCCTACAAGGTGACCTGCGGTCACTTCTCGACGAAGGCACGCTCGATCAGGTAATCACCCGGCTCGCGCATCCGCGGCGAAACCTTCAGGCCGAAGCTGTTCAGCACTTCGCTGGTCTCGTCGAGCATGCTCGGGCTGCCGCACAACATGGCGCGGTCGTCCTGCGGGTTGATCGGTGGCAGACCGATGTCGCTGAACAGCTTGCCGCTGCGCATCAGGTCGGTCAGGCGACCTTCGTTCTCGAACGGCTCGCGGGTCACGGTCGGGTAGTAGATCAACTTGTCACGCAGCGCTTCGCCGAAGAATTCGTTCTGCGGCAGGTGCTCGGTAATGAATTCGCGGTAAGCGACTTCGTTGACGTAACGCACGCCGTGGCACAGGATCACTTTTTCGAAACGCTCGTAGGTTTCCGGATCCTGGATGACGCTCATGAACGGCGCCAGACCGGTACCGGTGCTGAGCAGGTACAAATGTTTGCCAGGCTTCAAGTCATCCAGCACCAGCGTGCCGGTAGGCTTCTTGCTGATGATGATCTCGTCGCCTTCCTTCAGATGCTGCAACTGCGAAGTCAGCGGACCATCAGGCACCTTGATGCTGAAGAACTCGAGATGCTCTTCCCAGTTCGGGCTGGCAATCGAGTAAGCGCGCATAAGCGGGCGGCCGTTGGGCTGTTGCAGGCCGATCATCACGAACTGACCGTTCTCGAAGCGCAGACCCGGATCACGGGTGCACTTGAAGCTGAACAGAGTGTCGTTCCAGTGGTGAACACTGAGGACACGCTCGTGGTTCATGTTGCTCATGTACGTGGGACTCCTGGAGATTGGTCTGCGCATGCGCTGCTAAAGATGCGGTGCGCAATTGCATCGCATTCTAATAGCAGTAACAATATCTGTTAAATGGATTATTAAGATAAGGGTTATCGGTTATATCGATATGCGATTTACTCTCCGTCAACTTCAAGTATTCGTCGCCGTCGCCCAGCAGGAAAGCGTATCCCGTGCTGCGGGCCTGCTCAACCTCTCGCAATCGGCGGCGAGCACCTCGATCACCGAACTGGAGCGCCAGTGCAGCTGCCAGCTGTTCGACCGCGCCGGCAAGCGCCTGAGCCTCAATGCGCTCGGCAAACAGCTGCTGCCCCAGGCGGTGGCCTTGCTGGACCAGGCCAAGGAAATCGAAGACCTGCTCAACGGCAAGTCCGGCTTCGGCTCGCTGGCCGTGGGCGCGACCCTGACCATCGGCAATTACCTGGCCACCCTGCTGATCGGCGGCTTCATGCAGCGCCATCCGGAAAGCCAGGTGAAGCTGCACGTGCAGAACACTGCCAATATTGTGCAACAAGTAGCCCACTACGAAATTGATCTGGGTCTGATCGAAGGTGACTGCAGTCACCCGGACATCGAAGTACAAAGCTGGGTCGAGGACGAACTGGTGGTGTTTTGCGCCCCTCAGCATCCGCTGGCCAAACGCGGCACGGCGACCATGGAGGAGTTGAGTCACGAAGCGTGGATCTTGCGCGAGCAAGGCTCCGGCACACGGTTGACCTTCGATCAAGCCATGCGCCATCACCGCACTTCTTTGAATATCCGCCTGGAGCTTGAGCACACCGAAGCGATCAAACGCGCGGTGGAGTCAGGTTTGGGGATTGGTTGCATTTCCAGGCTGGCTTTGCGCGACGCATTCCGCCGCGGCAGCCTGGTGCCTGTCGAGACGCCGGATCTGGATCTGGCGCGACAGTTTTATTTCATCTGGCATAAACAGAAATATCAGACCTCGGCGATGCGCGAGTTCCTCGACCTGTGCCGCGCCTTCACCGCCGGGGTTCAGCGCAGCGACGAGATCGTGCTGCCAACGATCGCTTAGAGCAGAATCACCGCCCACACCAGGGCAATCATGCTCAATGCCACGAACTGGGCGGCACTGCCCATGTCCTTGGCATTCTTGGACAGCGGATGCCGTTCAAGGGAAATGCGGTCGATGGCCGCTTCCACTGCCGAGTTGAGTAACTCGACGATCAACGCCAACAGGCATACCGCGATTAACAACGCCCGTTCGACCCGGCTGACATTCAGGAAGAATGACAAGGGAATCAGGATGACGTTGAGCAATACCAGTTGCCGAAAGGCGGCTTCACCGGTGAAGGCGGCGCGCAGGCCGTCCAGCGAATAACCGGAGGCGTTGAGGATTCGTTTCAGGCCGGTCTGGCCTTTGAAAGGTGACATAGAGTGGGCAACTGACAAAAAAGAAGTGGGAAAGCTAGTTCAACCAAAGTCAAAAAAGCGTGAAGTCGCCAGCCATTAATGGCTGGAAATTGACTCAAGTTGTTGCAAGAGCAGCGCGGCCTGGGTCCGGGTCCGTACATTCAGTTTACGGAAAATCGCGGTTACGTGCGCCTTGATCGTCGCCTCGGAAACACTCAGCTCGTAGGCGATCTGCTTGTTCAGCAAGCCTTCGCAGACCATGGTCAGCACCCGGAATTGCTGCGGCGTCAGGCTGGCAAGACCTTCGCTGGCCGCTTTCGCCTCTTCCGAGACGCTGACCGCTTCGAACGCCTGCGGTGGCCAGAACACGTCGCCATCGAGGACCGCCCGCACGGCTTTCTGGATCACACTCAAGTCGCTGGATTTGGGAATGAAGCCACTGGCGCCGAACTCACGGGACTTGACCATGATGGTTGGCTCCTCCTGAGCCGAGACCATGACCACCGGAATCTGCGGGTACTGACCGCGCAGTAGGACCAGCCCGGAAAAACCGTAGGCTCCCGGCATGTTCAGGTCCAGCAGTACCAGATCCCAGTCGGACTTCTCTGTCAGGCGGACTTCCAGTTCGGCGATGCTCGCCACTTCCACCAGGCGGACATCCGGGCCAAGGCCAAGGGTCAGCGCCTGATGCAAGGCGCTACGAAAAAGTGGGTGGTCATCGGCAATCAGGATTTCGTATGTGGCCATTTTTCAAATGATCCTGTTTTTCGTGGGACGCCCGATGCATTCGGGCCTCGCCAAAGCAACTCAAGGCACAGCCACGGAGCTGCACTTACAAGGCACGCTCAACGCAAAAAACCGCGTTGCAAACTTTGGCCGCACCCCAATCGGCGCCAAGCATGCCCAGCGAAGCCGGGGTGGTCAAGCCGCATGGCCGGTACACTTTATTGCAATATCCGCGACAATCAGTCCAGCAATGGCGTGACCGGCTGGACATAGGGCATCAACTCGGCGTGCGCCGGGGTCGAAACGTTCATGTCCAACTGATGTTTGGCGTCGAGGTAGTGCTGGCTGAACACATCGAAGTAGGCATCCAGCACCGAGGCCGCGGCTACATCGCCTGCAAGGTCGAGGCACAGCGCCGCCACTTCCGCCGTGCACAGATGCTCGCTGCGGGTCGAGCGGCGCAACCGGTAGCGGGAGAGTTTTTCCGGCAGCAGGCTGAGGATCGGCAATCGATCGAAATAGGGGCTCTTGCGAAAGATCTTCCGCGCCTCGGTCCAGGTCGCATCCAGCAGAATGAACAACGGGCGCTTCGTGCCATCGACATCCACGCTGTTTGTCACACGCTCAGGCGCGACGTACTCCCCCGGAAACACCAGGTAAGGCTGCCATTGCGGGTCGGACAACAGCGCCAGCAACTTCGGATCGACCTCCGTACGGGACCAGATGAAGGCATGGTTGTCCGGGACCACGTCGGCGATCAGCCAACCCGTGTTGCTCGGCTTGAACACTTCCTTGTTGGTCATGATCAGGCACACGCCGGAGCGGGTAGCGACCTGCGGACGCCATGCGCACAGGCAGTGACTCTCGATCACCCGGCAATCACGGCAACGCGGTGCGCGCCAGCCGCGGGCCTGAATCGGCTTGATGCCCTCCTCCTCGCGCTGATCGCGCAGGCGGGCTACGGCATTCAAGGCAAAGCGCGCGCGGGTATGACTCATAGCGGGCAACGCCCGCAGAGAAGGGAAATCGACACGAAAAACACTCGACAGGGTAAAAAGTGCCAGCAGTTTACCAGACCGCCCGGTGCAAGCCTGTACCGTCCAGCCTGCCTCCCCTATAATTCGCCGCCACTGAACGCACAGTCACGTGACGGGTCCAACCCCCATCACTGAACCAGGAGAGTTTCATGCTGCGCCTTATCGTTCCTACCGCGGCCATTTTGCTGGCGTCGTCCTTCAACGCCCAGGCTGCGTCCCTGAAAGACACGGAACTGAACAAAATGCTGCAAAACGTCGCCACCCAGAGCAGCGTCGGCACTCCACGAGCGATCAACGAAGACATACTCGATCAAGGCTACACCGTTGAAGGCAAGCAGCTGATCAACCATCTGAGCGTGCAGAGCAGCCACGCCGACAAGATGCGTGCAGACCCCAAAGCGGTGTACTTCCAGTTGGGAGCTTCTGTCTGCAGAAATGAAGGGTTTCGCAAGCTGATGGCCAAGGGCGCGATCATGCGTTACGACTTCACCGAGGTGAAGACCAACCGTCCAGTCGGCTCTGCAAGCTTCCAGGAATCGGATTGCCTGCAACCAGCGAAGAAGAAAAAGTAATCACCGGGAATTGGCGCGCCGCTGTTCATCTTCGGCGCGCAATTCCGCCAGCAGCGCCTGCAAGTAATGCGAACGGCGTTCGCCGCCACGCAAACGCCGGCAGCACTCCTCTTCGAGACTCAAATGATTGGTCTCGGCTGATGACTTCAGCAATCGATACAGTTGCGTATCGATCTCCAGAACGACTCTGGTCATGGTTTCCCGCCTCCCTGCACTTCACTCTTGTTTGAGCGATAAATCCTTGAACCGCTTGTACCGTGCGCCATGCCATTGACGCAAAGCTGTCGTGTGACACCTGTAACTTAGTAAATCAGAGTGCGGCACAGGCGACGTACGTTCGGACGAGCGGTGAAACCACCTTGCATATCGTCAATAAGCGGTTGCCAGGAAAGACTTTGTGGCGCAATGATCAAGACAGCGCAAATCACTGTAAAGGTCTAGATTTCAGATTATCCACGTTCATTTTTCAGGGCTGGAAAGGGGCTGCCCATCGCTTGCCGTATTGTGCGAATGTTTCTTTCATCCAAGGGAAAAACAGAGCCTGTTTGGATGACCCGGTGTTTTTCGGGTCAAGTAGATCGCCCAGGCATGGGCCGGGGCAGACAGCGACACATGAAGTGTCGTGGCACCGACGCACGTTGTCGGGCCGAGGGTTCTGTGCAGAAGGAGAAGTTGAATGCCTTACCAACCGAATGACCTCCTGAGCCGTCATTTCGAAGAAAGCGGCCACGACCTCATCAGCAAGGTCGAAGAACAGCTCAAGCTGATTTCACCCAACAGCCCGAACACCCCGATCTACCGCGACATGATCCTGACCGTGCTACGCATGGCCCAGGAAGACCACAACCGCTGGAATGCCAAAATCACCCTGCAAGCCCTGCGCGAACTGGAACAGGCTTTCCGCGTGCTCGAACAATTCAAGGGGCGGCGCAAGGTAACTGTCTTCGGCTCGGCCCGTACCCCCATGGAACATCCGCTCTACAGCATGGCCCGGGAACTCGGTGCCGCGCTGGCGCGCTCGGAGATGATGGTGATCACTGGCGCCGGTGGCGGCATCATGGCCGCCGCCCATGAGGGCGCCGGACTGGCAAACAGCCTGGGGTTCAACATCACCCTGCCCTTCGAACAGCATGCCAACCCCACCGTCGACGGCACGACCAGCCTGCTGCCCTTCCACTTCTTCTTCACCCGCAAGCTGTTCTTCGTCAAGGAAGCCGATGCCCTGGTGCTGTGCCCGGGTGGCTTCGGTACCCTGGATGAAGCGCTGGAGGTGCTGACACTGATCCAGACCGGCAAAAGCCCATTGGTGCCAGTGGTGCTGCTCGACACGCCGGGCGGAAAATTCTGGCAAGGCGCACTGGACTTCATTCACCAGCAACTGGAGGAAAACCACTACATCCTGCCCACTGACATGAAGCTGGTGAAACTGGTCTACAACGTCGAAGAAGCGGTAGAGCACATCAATCAGTTCTACGGCAACTTCCACTCCAGTCGCTGGCTCAAGCACCAGTTCCTGATTCGCATGAATCACGCACTCAGCGACAGCGCACTCGAACACATACAGGTGGCTTTCGGCGACCTGTGTCTGAACGACCATTTCCATCAGCACGTTTACAGTAGTGAAGAACATGACGAAGCCGAATTCAGCCATCTGGCGCGGCTGGTCTTCAACTTCAACGCCCGCAATCATGGCCGCCTGCGCGAGCTTGTGGACTACATCAACCTGCCGGAAAACTGGACACAATCAAAAGCCCAGATACAGCAGCGCACACGGGAGCCGTCAAAAGTTACGTGAGGCATAAAAAACGGCCCGCTATCGAAATAGCGGGCCGTTTCAGTTCAATCATCCATCCCTCGACCGCTGAACAGGCGGTTGATCATTTCCATGGAGTATCCCCGATACGCCAGGAACCGGCCTTGCCTGGCCCGCTCCCGGACGTCTGCCGGCAATTGCCCGGAGAACTTGCGTCGCCAGGTATCGGCCAGTTGCTCCTGCCAATCGATACCGCTCTCACGCAGGGCGAGTTCAATATCGGTGCGCTGCAGGCCGCGCTGGCTCAATTCTTCGCGAATGCGTAAAGGGCCATAACCGGAACGGGCGCGGTAGGAAACGAAACTTTCGAGATAACGGGTTTCGGACAACAACCCCTCTTCCGTCAACCGGTCGAGTGCTGTTTCGATCATTTCAGGGAGGGCGCCGCGCTGACGCAGTTTACGCGTCAGCTCGACACGACCGTGCTCGCGTCGTGCGAGCAGGTCCATTGCGGTTCGCCGCACCGCGACGAGTGTATCGAGTACGGCGGTCATCGCTTCGATCAGATATCAGCGTCAGCCAGGTCGTCTTCGGTCTCTTTGACCGCAGAAGCTTTGGCGTCCGCAACCGATGCAGGCGACAGCAGCTTGTCACGCAATTGCTTCTCCAGCTTTGCCGCGACTTCCGGGTTATCCGCCAGGAACTTGGCCGAGTTGGCCTTGCCCTGACCGATCTTGGTGCCTTCATAGGCATACCAGGCACCGGACTTCTCGACGAAACCGTGCAGAACACCCAGGTCGATCATCTCACCGTTGAGGTAGATGCCCTTGCCGTAAAGAATCTGGAACTCGGCCTGACGGAACGGCGAAGCCACCTTGTTCTTCACAACCTTGACTCGGGTTTCGCTACCGACGACTTCATCACCCTCTTTCACCGCGCCAGTACGACGGATGTCCAGACGAACCGATGCGTAGAACTTCAGTGCGTTACCACCGGTGGTGGTTTCCGGGCTACCAAACATCACGCCGATTTTCATACGGATCTGGTTGATGAAGATCACCAGGCAGTTGGCGTTCTTGATGTTACCGGTGATTTTACGCAGAGCCTGGGACATGAGACGGGCTTGCAGGCCCACGTGCATGTCACCCATTTCGCCTTCGATTTCAGCCTTTGGCACCAGGGCGGCCACGGAGTCGACGATGATCACGTCAACTGCGTTGGAGCGCACCAGCATGTCGGTGATTTCCAGGGCCTGCTCGCCGGTGTCCGGCTGGGAAACCAGCAGGTCGTCGACGTTGACGCCCAGCTTGCCGGCGTACTCAGGGTCGAGGGCGTGTTCAGCGTCGACGAATGCGCAGGTCGCGCCGGCTTTTTGAGCCTGGGCGATCACGGACAGGGTCAACGTGGTTTTACCGGAAGATTCAGGACCGTAGATTTCAACAATACGGCCTTTTGGCAGGCCGCCGATGCCGAGAGCGATGTCCAGCCCCAGAGAGCCAGTGGAGATGGCCGGGATCGCCTGACGGTCCTGATCGCCCATACGCATTACGGCACCCTTGCCGAATTGACGTTCGATCTGACCCAGGGCCGCAGCCAAGGCTTTCTTCTTGTTGTCGTCCATTAAAGTCCTCACGTAATCAATAAGGCCTGACGGCCAACACCTGTATAAGTAGCCAGTATTATTCCACAGCGTTTGAGGATCGCCTACCCCTGATTTGAGATTTCTGCCGCGGCATACCGCAGCAGCCCCTCTAGCGCGGCCTTCACCGTTTGTCGGCGCACCTCGTCGCGGTCACCGGGGAAGTGTTGCCGCTCGCTGAACACTCGCTCGCCAACGCCCCAGGCCAGCCATACCGTGCCCACAGGCTTGCTCGGCGAACCACCGTCCGGCCCGGCCACGCCACTGACCGCCACGGAAAAAAATGCGCGACTTTTCTCCTGCGCGCCCCTGGCCATCGCTTCGACCACCTCGCGACTGACCGCCCCCACCGTGGTGAACAACTCCACCGGGACACCCAGTTGCAGGTTCTTCTGCAGATTGGAGTAAGTGACATAACCGGCCTCGAACCACGCCGAGCTACCCGGAATACGGGTGATCGCCTCGGCGATCCCGCCTCCGGTACAGGACTCGGCCGTGGAAACATGGGCATTGAGAATCTGCAATTGCCTGCCAAGGTCAGCGGCGAGCTGGGTGATTACTTTCACGGTCATCTCCTGATGGGGCGGGATGGGTTAACCGTACACGAGCAGACCGCACTTGCAAGCTACAGGACCGATCAAAATGTAAAGAAGCAGAGGCTCTGGAAAAGGCCTGTCGGGGGAATCAATCTTCCACGTCACCGGGCGCAACAGGAGCGATACCGATGCGCTTGGCTGCCCAACGCTCATATAGCCCTAAAACTACGTCTGTCCCGGCCATCGCCGTTAAGCAGCCCCCCGCACAAGCAGCCCAAATGGAAACATTGGCGGCGTGCAGCAGCATGATGACCGAGGCGCCGCAAATCATGCTGGAGCCAGACCGCAGGATCAGGCGCCACACAAGGGGCCAGCCACGAACGCCGTCTTTATCGGCACGCCACATTTCACCGGTAACGCCACCGAGTATTGGCAGGATGATGAGCAGCCACAGAGGCATGTCCAGCAACGCATATTGCTCAGCGGTCATTTCATGCCTCCTTGAGTGAATGGTCACTCCGTGTTTTTTATAGATAGGCAATCAGATTATGCATCAACGCATAGTCAGTCAATGCATTTACGCATTGAAAAACAATCCAATGATTTGAGCACGCAAAAAAAACCCGCTCGGGAAGCGGGTTTTATCTGAACGTACGGGCATTAACGGGCGTACATGCCCCACCAGAAGACATGTCCGAGGATAACAATCGGCTCCCCCTGAATTTCCTGAAAGGTGTAGTCTTCGTCCGGATGTTCATCGCGGTTGAAGCTGCGCAGGCGAATCCCGGTCGGCAGGCGATACAGCTGCTTCACCCGCAATTGGCCGTTGTGATTGATTGCATAAAGGTCGCCGTCAACGATATCGCCAATGCCGCACTTGCCGGCATTGACCCCGACCGTGGCACCGTCGCGCAGTACCGGCAACATGCTGTTGCCCCGCACCGTCACGCATTTGGCCTGGTCGAACTGCACGCCGTTATGACGCAGGCTTCGTTTGCCGAAGCGCAGGCTAGAGCGCTCGCTTTCCTCGATGACGAATCTTCCCGATCCTGCAGCCAATTCAACCTCGCGAAGAAAGGGGACCGACACCTCGTCGTCATCGACAGGGGTATCATCGTCCCACAGACTTATATCCTTGAGCTCCGAATGCACAGGAGAGCGCCCGGCATTAGCGGCAGGCACGACGTCCGCGCGGCCACGCAACTGGTCAGTGCTCACCGAGAAATACCCGGCGATCTTCGAAATATGCTTATCCGAAGGATCGACGATTTTCCCGCCGAGAATGCGCGAGAGTGTGGATTGAGGCACGCCGGTACGACGGTGAAGCTCCGTAGGGGAGATCCCGTGCTGATCGAGCAATGCTCTTAATACGGTAGATACGTTGCGTTTTTGCATAATGCGCATAGTGCTTGTTCTTTTCGAAGAAGACAAATGCCGATTTGCATAATCGATGCATAACATGTTTTTTTGCATCGTAAAAGATGTCACCGGGCCGTGGCGCCTGCGTCGGGTAGACCGCCCATGGTAACCTTGCGCCCATCGCGGAAAAGCCCGGCCTTTGCCCCGCTTTTGCCCCACCTCTTTCAACGAGCTTCCTGACAATCCGATGAATAAAGCCGTCTCCGACCTGTCCTCCCACACCCCGATGATGCAGCAGTACTGGCGCCTGAAAAACCAGCACCCGGACCAGCTGATGTTTTACCGCATGGGCGACTTCTACGAGATCTTCTATGAAGACGCGAAGAAGGCCGCCAAGTTGCTGGACATCACCCTGACCGCCCGCGGGCAGTCGGCCGGGCAGGCGATTCCGATGTGCGGGATTCCTTACCATGCCGCCGAAGGTTACCTGGCAAAACTGGTGAAACTCGGCGAATCGGTGGTGATCTGCGAGCAGGTCGGCGACCCGGCCACCAGCAAAGGGCCAGTGGAGCGCCAGGTCGTGCGCATCATCACGCCGGGGACGGTGAGTGACGAGGCGCTGCTCGACGAGCGTCGGGACAACCTGATCGCCGCCGTTCTGGGTGATGAGCGCCTGTTCGGCCTGGCGGTGCTGGACATCACCAGTGGCAACTTCAGCGTGCTGGAAATCAAGGGTTGGGAAAACCTGCTGGCAGAACTGGAGCGGGTCAACCCGGTGGAACTGCTGATCCCGGATGACTGGCCCAAGGACTTGCCGGCAGAAAAACGCCGCGGTGTGCGTCGCCGCGCGCCGTGGGATTTCGAGCGCGATTCGGCGCTGAAAAGCCTGTGCCAGCAATTCTCGACCCAGGATCTCAAGGGCTTTGGCTGCGAAAACCTGACCCTGGCGATCGGCGCCGCCGGCTGCCTGCTGGCCTACGCCAAGGAAACCCAGCGCACCGCCCTGCCCCATTTACGCAGCCTGCGCCATGAGCGCCTGGACGACACCGTGGTGCTCGATGGCGCCAGCCGTCGCAACCTGGAACTCGACACCAACCTGGCCGGGGGCCGCGACAATACTCTGCAATCGGTGGTGGACCGTTGCCAGACCGCCATGGGCAGCCGTCTGCTGACCCGCTGGCTGAATCGCCCGTTACGCGATTTGACAGTGCTGCTGGCGCGCCAGACCTCGATCACTTGCCTGCTCGACGGTTACCGCTTCGAAAGACTGCAACCGCAGCTCAAGGAAATCGGTGACATCGAGCGGATTCTTGCGCGGATCGGCCTGCGCAATGCCCGCCCGCGCGACCTCGCCCGCTTGCGTGACGCCCTCGGCGCACTGCCCGAACTGCAAGTGGCAATGACGGAGCTCGAAGCGCCGCACCTCCAGCAACTCGCCACCATCACCAGCATCTACCCGGAACTGGCGGCCCTGCTGGAAAAAGCCATCATCGACAACCCGCCTGCAGTCATTCGTGACGGCGGCGTGCTGAAAACCGGCTACGACAGCGAACTCGACGAATTGCAGTCGCTCAGCGAAAACGCCGGACAGTTCCTGATCGACCTCGAGGCCCGGGAAAAAGCCCGCACCGGCCTGTCGCACCTGAAGGTCGGTTACAACCGCATCCACGGCTACTTCATCGAACTGCCAAGCAAGCAGGCGGAATCGGCACCTGCCGACTATATCCGTCGCCAGACGCTCAAAGGCGCCGAGCGTTTCATTACCCCGGAACTCAAGGCGTTCGAAGACAAGGCATTGTCAGCCAAAAGCCGCGCCCTGGCCCGCGAGAAGATGCTTTACGAAGCGCTGCTCGAAGACCTGATCGCCCAGTTGCCACCGTTGCAGGACACCGCTGGCGCCCTGGCTGAACTGGACGTCTTGAGCAACCTGGCCGAGCGTGCACTGAACCTTGACCTGAACTGCCCGCGCTTCGTCAGCGAACCGTGCATGCGCATCAGCCAGGGTCGTCACCCGGTGGTCGAGCAAGTGCTGACCACGCCGTTCGTGGCCAACGACCTGAGCCTGGACGACAACACACGCATGCTGGTGATCACCGGCCCGAACATGGGCGGTAAATCCACCTACATGCGCCAGACCGCGTTGATTGTGCTCCTGGCGCACATCGGCAGCTTCGTGCCAGCGGCCAGTTGCGAATTGTCCCTGGTCGACCGCATCTTCACCCGGATCGGCTCCAGCGATGACCTGGCCGGCGGGCGTTCGACCTTCATGGTGGAGATGAGCGAAACCGCGAACATTCTGCACAACGCCACTGAACGCAGCCTGGTACTGATGGACGAAGTCGGGCGCGGCACCAGCACCTTCGACGGCCTGTCCCTGGCATGGGCGGCGGCCGAACGCCTGGCGCACCTGCGTGCCTACACGCTGTTCGCCACCCACTACTTTGAACTGACCGTCCTGCCGGAAGCCCAGCCGCTGGTGGCCAACGTGCATCTCAATGCCACCGAGCACAATGAACGCATCGTGTTCCTGCACCATGTGCTGCCCGGGCCGGCCAGTCAGAGTTATGGCCTGGCCGTTGCGCAACTGGCGGGTGTGCCAAGTGAGGTCATCACCCGTGCTCGCGAGCATTTGAGCCGCCTGGAAGACACCGCCCTGCCCCATGAAGTGCCTGCACCAACCAAAGGCAAACCGGCTGCGCCGCTGCAGAGCGATCTGTTTGCCAGCCTGCCGCACCCGGTGCTGGAAGAACTGGCCAAGCTCGATCTGGACGACATGACACCACGTCGTGCACTCGAAATGCTCTATACACTAAAGACACGGATCTAACGCAGCGGCTTGCAAGCTGTTAGAATCTCGCGCGGTTTGGGATGCTGCTGGCTAATAGCCTGGCCAGCAGACTATCGCCCCGAACCTGGCGACCCCTACGAGAAGGGGCGCAGCAAGCCGCGCCTGAGGAGAAAATTAGAAATGACCTTCGTCGTCACCGACAACTGCATCAAGTGCAAGTACACCGACTGCGTAGAAGTCTGTCCGGTGGACTGCTTTTACGAAGGCCCGAATTTCCTGGTGATCCACCCGGATGAGTGCATCGATTGCGCGCTGTGCGAACCTGAATGCCCTGCCGTGGCTATCTTCTCCGAAGATGAAGTTCCGGCCGGCATGGAAAACTTCATCGAGCTGAACGCTGAATTGGCTGATATCTGGCCGAACATTACCGAACGCAAAGATCCGCTGCCCGATTCCGCAGAATGGGATGGCAAGCCAGGCAAGATTGAACAACTGGAACGCTGATTACCCCCGCGCTCCCGAAAAAGGCCCCACAAGGGCCTTTTTGCTTTTTCTGCAGACAAAAAAAGGGGCGGTTTGACCCGCCCGCATTTTTTCCTCATTCCCTGTGTTCCTTTTCATCATCCTGATGAATCGCTTCCTGCGATGTCCTTCTCCCCCCATCCTTGAAGGGCGTGTCAGTCCGTCGACACAGCCTGAATATTAGAGCTTCCTCCTCCGGGATCAATCGCCCCCTGGTGCGAAACCTGGCTGCCACACATCACCAACAACAAAAAATAACCATAAAAATCATAATGATAGATGTTATAAACGCTCAGCATAGACGAATGTCAGGGTGTAAAAATAACGAACACTTACGCAAGAGTACGCCAAGGCTTACAGCACGAAAGCACAATCCCGAGCGGATTCCGTCCCCGGTCCAGGCAAAAAAAAACCCCGAGTCGGCCGGGGTTTTTTATGCCATCGAAGTGAGTGCCTTACTGGAACAGCGATTCACTCGACAGACCATTTTTTTCCAGGATCTCGCGCAGCCGCTTCAAGCCTTCCACCTGAATCTGCCTGACCCGCTCCCGGGTCAGGCCAATTTCCAGGCCTACGTCTTCAAGGGTGCTGCTTTCATGACCGCGCAGACCGAAGCGGCGTACAACCACCTCGCGTTGCTTGTCGGTCAGTTCCGAGAGCCATTGATCGATGCTCTGGGACAGGTCGTCGTCCTGCAACAGCTCGCATGGATCGGTCGGACGGTCGTCAGTCAGGGTGTCCAGCAGGGTTTTATCCGAATCCGGACCCAGCGAGACGTCGACCGAAGAAACCCGTTCGTTAAGGCCGAGCATGCGCTTGACCTCTCCAACCGGTTTTTCCAGCAGGTTGGCGATTTCTTCGGGAGAGGGTTCATGGTCGAGTTTTTGCGTCAGCTCCCGCGCGGCCCGCAGGTACACATTCAGCTCCTTGACCACATGGATCGGCAACCGGATGGTCCGGGTCTGATTCATGATTGCGCGTTCGATGGTCTGGCGAATCCACCAGGTCGCGTAGGTCGAGAAGCGGAAGCCGCGTTCCGGATCGAACTTCTCCACCGCCCGGATCAAGCCGAGGTTGCCCTCTTCGATCAGGTCCAGCAGCGACAGCCCACGATTGACATAGCGTCGGGCGATTTTCACCACCAGCCGCAAGTTACTTTCAATCATGCGCTTGCGCCCGGCCGGATCGCCACTTTGCGACAGGCGCGCAAAATGAACTTCTTCTTCGGGTGACAGCAGGGGAGAGAAACCAATTTCATTGAGATACAGCTGCGTGGCATCAAGTGCCCGCGTGTAGTCAATGTACTTGTGTTGTTTCAACGATGCGGAGTGTTTGGATTTGGCACGAACGGAAGGTGGAGCCGCCCCTTCATCATTCGACATCGAATCCGTATCGATGCCGCTCTCCATCAGGAGAACCTCATCGTCGATGTCAAACTCCGGCACTTCTTTACTGAGAGCCATTGTTATAGTCCTTTGGTGAGTTCGACCTCAAGCTCAAGCGGCGCCTTTATCCCTGGCAACGCTGGAGCCTGTCCCCTCTACGCGACGGAACAGGCTGGTAAGCGATCAACGACGTGGCAGGAACTGCAGCGGATCTACAGGTTTACCTTGGCGGCGAATCTCAAAATGCAGTTTCACCCGGTCTGTACCCGTTGACCCCATTTCGGCAATTGTCTGCCCAACCTTGACCTGCTGCCCCTCCCGAACCAAAAGCCTGCGGTTATGTCCGTAGGCACTGACGTAGGTTTCACTGTGTTTGATGATTACTAATTCGCCGTAGCCCCTTAAGCCACTCCCGGCATAAACCACCGTCCCATCAGACGCAGCTAAAACAGGCTGTCCCAAATCTCCGGCGATATCAATTCCTTTATTCAAACTACCGTTTGAAGAGAATTTCCCAATCAGAATGCCATTAGATGGCCATCCCCAGCCGGTCGGGGCTGGCCCGGGAGGGGGCAGTGGAGCAGGTGCAGGCTTGTTCGCGACGGACGGCACAACTGTCGTTGTGCTGGTGGTCGAACCGTTTACCGGACGACGGATGACCGTGGTTTTACTCGACGACGAAGGTGTTGAACTGGACGAACTGACCACCGCCGTCGACGTTGAATCGCTTCGACCATCAAAGCGAATCGTCTGACCCGGATGGATGGTGTAAGGCGCTGCAATGTTGTTGCGTGCCGCAAGAGCCTTGTAGTCCCAGCCGTAACGGAAGGCGATGGAGAACAGGGTGTCCTTGGGCCGAACGACGTATTGTCCGGTGGTCACGGCCGGGCGCTGGGCCGCGGCATTGTTGCGGTCCAGCACACGAACATCGCTGGATTTGTTGCTGGAACAACCGACCAGCAAGGTGCTCAAGACAAGGCCAGTCACCAGGCGCTGAAAGCTCGTTTTACTCATACGCTGCGCAATGACTGTGAGACTCACCCGCCGCTCCCTCTGTGGTGGCTGAAAATGTGAAATACCGGAGTCCGGCATGAACTGTCGCAAGTATAACGGGCCGTGCACGCTTTACCTTTAATGTGGCGAATCGCTGCCGCGCACACGTTTGCTGCCTGACGATGAATCCCGTTCAACCAAACGATGCCGCTGTAAGACAAAGGCAATCGAAGAGAATTCAGCGCGCCAAAACAAATGCTCAGGCCAGTGGCCCATGGAGCAATGGCACGAAGCGCACAGCCCCCAGAACATGCCTGGAAAAACCCTGTTCCTCGCGAATGATCAGCATCAACTGCTGGACTTCACCGGACCCGACCGGGATCACCATTCGCCCTCCCGGTGCCAACTGATCAAGCAGTGCCTGGGGCACATCGGTCGCCACTGCCGTGACGATAATCCCGTTGTATGGCGCCAGTGCCGGCCAGCCTTCCCAGCCATCGCCCCAGCGGAACACCACGTTGCGCAGGTTCAGTTCGACCAGGCGTTCCTTTGCCCGATCCTGCAGAACCTTGATGCGCTCGACCGAGAACACACGCTCGACCAGTTGCGACAGTACCGCCGTCTGATAACCCGACCCGGTACCGATCTCCAGCACCTTGTCGAGGGGACCGGCCTCCAGCAGCAGCTCGCTCATGCGCGCCACCATATAAGGCTGGGAGATGGTCTGGTTATTGCCAATCGGCAGCGCCGTGTCTTCATAGGCACGGTGCGCCAGCGCTTCGTCGACGAACAGGTGACGCGGGGTCCGGCGAATGACCTCCAGCACCCTGGCGTTGGAAATGCCCTCCTCGTACAGGCGCTGGATGAGCCGCTCGCGGGTTCGCTGTGAGGTCATGCCGATGCCGCGACGCAGCATATCGTCTTGTTCGCGCCCCATCAGCGCAGCCCCTCCAGCCAGCCGTCCAGACTTCTGAAGGCATCATTGAACGTGCGATCCAGTTGCAGTGGCGTGATCGAAACATAACCCTGCATCACCGCATGGAAATCGGTACCCGGGCCACCGTCTTCGGCATCCCCGGCCGCCGCGATCCAATAACCGGACTTGCCCCGCGGATCGACCACTTTCATCGGTGCCGCGGCTCGGGCGCGATGGCCCAGGCGGGTCAACTGGATACCGCGGATACGGTCCAGCGGCAAATTGGGAATGTTCACGTTCAGTACCGTGCGCGGTGGCAGATCCAGGTCAGCATGGGCTTCGACCAGTTTGCGCGCGAAATAGGCAGCTGTGGGAAGGTTCTCTATCTGGCGTGAGACCAGTGAAAAGGCAAACGAAGGGTGTTTCAGGAAACGCCCCTCAAGGGCCGCCGCCACCGTACCGGAATACAGGACATCGTCCCCCAGGTTCGCACCCAGATTGATACCGGAAACCACCATGTCCGCTTCGCGCTCCAGCAGGCCGTTGAGGCCCAGGTGCACGCAATCGGTTGGCGTGCCGTTGACGCTGATAAAGCCGTTGGCCAGGGTTTGCGGGTGCAACGGACGGTCGAGCGTCAGCGAACTGCTGGCGCCGCTTTTGTCCTGGTCCGGGGCGATAACCACGCATTCGGTGTAATCCGCCAGCGCAGCATAAAGCGCGGCGAGACCGGGTGCGGTTACCCCATCATCGTTAGAAATCAGAATACGCATGGGCTGTCCGTCTGCCCCACCGGCACCAGATCAACAAGCTCGCGCACCAATACAGTGGCGAAGCATCCGGCCGGCAGGACGAATTCCAGTTGCAGAATGTCAGGCTCGGGATAATGCCACGTCAACCCGCCAATGGGCAGCCGCAGGATGCGACGTTCGTGGCTCATACCGGCGTTGATCAACCAGTCACGCAAATCCGCTTCGCGTGCGGCGATAGCCTGCTCCAATTCATGGACAGCGCCCGTGGCCGGCGAGTCACCTTCACCCCACTGCGGACCGGTCGGGTGCAGATCGAGAATCGCCAGGCGCGGGTCGCTGCACTCGGCTTCGCCTGCCGGGAAAAAGCTGCGGCTGTCGGTGAACGCCAGCAGATCGCCCACCTGGGCACGCTGCCAGCTGCCATCGGCGACACGTGCGGCCAGCACCTGATTGAACAGAAAACTGCGCGCCGTGGAGAGCAGCCGCGAGCGCACGTTGCGCTGCTCCGGCAAGGCCTTGCGCGCGGCCCAGGCGCGGGCATCGACAACGTTGCCGCCGTCATGGCCGAAGCGCTGAGCGCCGAAATAATTGGGGATGCCTTGTTTGGCGATCAGTTGCAGGCGCTCTTCAATCGCCGACTTGTCGCCGGCGAATTGCGTCAGGCGCAACGTGAAGCCGTTGGCCGAGTGCGCACCGCGTTGCAGTTTGCGCTTGTGGCGGGCGGTCTTGAGGATCTTCAGCGTATCGTTTTCCGCGGCCGACAGATCAGGGTCGGCCTTGCCCGGCAATTGCACGCTGAACCACTGGCGGGTCAACGCCTGACGGTCCTTGAGCCCTGCATAGCTGACAGTGCGCAATGGCACGCCAGCCGCCTTGGCAATCCGCCGCGCCGCCTCTTCCGTGTTCAGACCGCGTTTTTCCACCCAGATCCACAGGTGTTCGCCTTCGCCACTCAGGGGGATGTCGAGGACTTCGTCGACCTGGAAATCTTCCGCGATCGCTTTCAGTACCGCTGTGCCAAGGGGTTCACCGTAAGCCCTCGGGCCGAGCAATTGCTGTTCGTTCATGCGCGCAGCAACAAGGCAACGGAGTGCACGGCAATACCCTCTTCGCGACCGACAAAGCCGAGCTTTTCGGTGGTGGTAGCTTTCACGTTCACTTGATCCAACTCTACTTGAAGATCCGCGGCAATCAGCGCGCGCATCGATTCTATATGCGGGGCCATTTTCGGCGCCTGGGCGACAATGGTGTTATCGACGTTGCCGACTTTCCAGCCTTTGGCATGGACCAGTGCGACGACATGACGCAACAGCGCACGGCTGTCGGCGCCCTTGAACTGCGGGTCGGTATCCGGGAAATGCTTGCCGATGTCTCCCAGCGCCGCGGCGCCGAGCAAGGCATCGCTCAAGGCGTGCAAGAGGACGTCACCGTCAGAGTGAGCGAGCAATCCGAAACTGTGTGCAATGCGCACACCGCCCAGAGTGATGAAATCGCCCTCAGCGAAACGGTGCACATCATAGCCGTGGCCAATACGCATAAAAAAACGCCCCGATTTTTGTCAGGGCGTGATTCTACCTGCTATTGGGCAGCTAGTGTCCTGTCTCACAAGTACGTTCCTCTTTTGACGAGTGGCTGTTGCCATCAGGCAAGGCGTCGCGACGAGTCATAGCCCGCTATGGCGAGGAGCGGCAACGCAGCATGATGGCAACAGACGCCGTCAAAAAGGAACAGTACTTGTGAGACTGGGCACTAAAGCATGCGCGTGATGCCGCAAGTGATCGTCGATGAAACTGGCGATAAAGAAATAGCTGTGGTCGTAGCCCGGTTGCAGGCGCAACGTCAGCGGATGATCGGCCAATTTTGCCGCCTGTTGCAGGGCCTCAGGCTTGAGCTGGGTGGCCAGAAAATCATCACGATCTCCCTGATCGACCAACAGCGGCAGCTTTTCGTCGGCCTCAGCGATCAGTGCACAGGCATCCCACTCGCGCCACTTCGAACGGTCTTCCCCCAGGTAACGGGAAAAGGCCTTCTGCCCCCATGGACAATCCATGGGATTGTTGATCGGCGAGAACGCCGACACCGACAGATAACGCCCCGGATTGCGCAACGCGCAAACCAGCGCACCATGGCCGCCCATGGAGTGGCCGCTGATGCCGCGCTTGTCCGACGCCGGGAAATGGGCTTCAACCAATGCCGGCAATTCCTGCACGACATAGTCATGCATCCGATAGTGGCGCGACCACGGTTCCTGGGTGGCATTCAGATAAAACCCGGCGCCGAGGCCGAAGTCCCAGGCACCGTCCGGATCACCCGGTACATCGGCGCCGCGAGGGCTGGTGTCCGGTGCGACGATGATCAGCCCCAACTCGGCGGCCATGCGCATGGCGCCAGCCTTTTGCATGAAGTTCTCGTCGGTGCAGGTCAGGCCGGACAACCAGTACAACACCGGCAGCTTGCCGCCCTGCTCCGCTTGCGGCGGCAGATACACGGCAAACACCATGTCGCAGCCGAGTACTTCTGAGCGATGGCGATAGCGTTTGTGCCAACCACCGAAGCTTTTCTGGCAGGAGATATTTTCCAAACTCATAGCAAACTCCTCAGTAGCAGCCCAAACCTCAAACGCCAAGCTGATGCGATCTGCTTGCCGCTGGAAGCTTGACGCTTGCAGCTGCTTCTCAGAAATGAATGACGCTACGGATGCTTTTGCCTTCATGCATCAGGTCAAACGCCTTGTTGATATCTTCCAGGCCCATGGTGTGGGTGATGAAGGTATCCAGCGGAATTTCACCGGTCTCAGCCATTTCCACATAGCTCGGCAACTCGGTACGGCCGCGCACGCCGCCGAACGCCGAACCGCGCCAGACGCGGCCGGTGACCAACTGGAACGGACGAGTTGAAATCTCCTGGCCGGCACCGGCCACACCGATGATCACCGACTCGCCCCAACCCTTGTGGCAGCACTCAAGCGCGGCACGCATCAACTGCACGTTGCCGATGCACTCGAAGGAGAAGTCGACGCCGCCATCGGTCATGTCGACGATGACCTCCTGGATCGGACGATCGAAGTCTTTCGGGTTCACGCAATCGGTTGCACCCAGCTGTTTGGCAATTTCGAATTTGGCCGGGTTGATGTCGATGGCAATGATGCGGGCAGCCTTGGCTTTGACCGCGCCGATGACAGCCGACAAACCGATGCCGCCGAGGCCGAAAATGGCCACGGTGTCACCTGGTTTCACCTTGGCGGTGTTGAGCACTGCACCGATACCGGTAGTGACACCGCAACCCAGGAGGCAGACTTTTTCCAGTGGTGCTTCCTTGGCGATCTTGGCGACGGAAATTTCCGGCAGGACGGTGTACTCGGAAAACGTAGACGTCCCCATGTAGTGGAAAATCGTTTCGCCCTTGTAGGAAAACCGCGATGTGCCGTCCGGCATCAAGCCTTTGCCCTGGGTTGCGCGAATCGCCTGGCAGAGGTTGGTTTTGCCCGACAGGCAGAATTTGCACTTTCGGCATTCCGGGGTGTACAGCGGGATCACATGGTCGCCGACCGCAACGGACGTCACGCCCTCGCCGATGGCTTCCACGATCGCCCCGCCTTCATGGCCGAGGATCGACGGGAAGATGCCTTCCGGATCGGCGCCGGACAAGGTGTAGGCATCGGTGTGGCAGACACCGGAGGCCACCACGCGCAGCAATACTTCGCCGGCCTTGGGCATGGCGACATCGACTTCAACGATTTCGAGGGGCTTTTTGGCCTCGAAGGCAACGGCGGCGCGCGACTTGATCATGATGACTCTCCAGTGAAGAAAACGAGACAGGGAGTGTAATACAGCGCCTTACAGTGAATAATCCGGACAAAAGCAAAACATTATTGCTGTACAGGGATAATCATCCATGTCCGAAAACCGCTGGGAAGGAATCGACGAATTTGTCGCCGTGGCCGAATGCAGCCAGTTCACCGCTGCCGCGGAACGCCTCGGGGTTTCTTCCTCTCACATCAGTCGACAAATTGTACGCCTCGAAGAACGCCTGCAAACCCGTTTGCTCTACCGCAGCACCCGCCGGGTCACGCTGACCGAGGCAGGGCAAACCTTCCTGCAACACTGCCAGCGCTTGCAGGATGGACGCGAAGAAGCGTTGCGCGCGGTCGGCGACTTGACCAGCGAGCCCAAAGGCATGCTGCGCATGACGTGCGCCGTGGCTTACGGCGAACGCTTCATCGTGCCACTGGTGACGCGTTTCATGGGGCTGTATCCGCAACTGCGGATTGATATCGAACTGACCAATCGGCAACTCGACCTGGTACATGAGGGCCTCGACCTGGCGATCCGCCTGGGGCGTTTGCAGGATTCACGACTGGTCGCCACCCGCCTCGCGCCACGGCGGATGTATCTCTGTGCATCGCCCTCCTACCTCGAACGCTACGGGCGTCCGCACAGCCTTTCGGAACTGAGCCGCCACAACTGCCTCATCGGCAGCTCGGACCTCTGGCAACTGGAACAGAACGGGCGGGAATTTTCGCAAAGGGTGCAGGGAAACTGGCGCTGCAACAGTGGGCAAGCAGTGCTGGATGCCGCGCTACAGGGCGTAGGGCTGTGTCAGCTGCCGGATTACTACGTGCTGGAGCATCTGAAAAGCGGTGCTTTGATTTCATTGCTGGAGGCGCATCAACCACCGAACACGGCGGTGTGGGCGCTTTATCCACAGCAACGGCATTTGTCGCCGAAGGTGCGCAAGTTGGTGGATTATTTGAAGGAAGGGTTGGCCGTACGGCCGGAGTACCGGTGCTAGTGTTTTGTTGGTGTGTCAGCGAGATGTCAGCTGCCTGGACCATCGCTTTCGTCGGAACGCCGCCCGGAGCAAGCCCGCTCCCACAGGGGATTAAGGTTGTTCACAAGAATTGCGGGCAACGCCGATCAAATGTGGGAGCGGGCTTGCTCGCGAAAGACGCGACGCGGTCCAGAAGTTGCCCCCAAACCTTCTAGCGGCGGTTAGCCCAACGCTGCCTCAACCATTCCAGATCCTCCGGCCGAGTGACCTTGAGGTTGTCAGCTCGACCTTCAATCAGCCGTGGCGCAAGCCCTGCCCACTCCATGGCCGACGCTTCGTCGGTGATCACCGCGTCAGCCACCAGACTGTCCGCCAATGCCCGATGCAACGCCCCAAGGCGGAACATCTGCGGTGTGTAGGCCTGCCAGATCACGCTGCGATCAACGGTTTCGAGCACACGACCGTGCTGGTCGACGCGCTTGAGCGTATCCCGTGCCGGGACCGCCAGCAGTCCGCCGACAGGATCGTCAGCCAGTTCCGCCAGCAGCTTGTCCAGGTCGTCACGACTGAGGTTCGGCCGTGCGGCATCGTGAACCAAAACCCAATCCTCATCATCAGCGCCCTGTGCGTGCAGATGCAGCAACGCATTGAGCACCGACCCTGACCGTTCGGAACCGCCCTCGACCCGGGCAATCCGCGGATCACTGGCACACGCCAGGTTCGGCCAATAAGGATCGTCAACAGCAAGACTGACCACCAAACCTTTCAGGCCTGGATGACCAAGGAAACAGCCGAGGCTGTGTTCGAGAATAGTGCGCCCGCCCAGTTGCAAGTATTGCTTGGGACGGTCCGCGGCCATACGGGCACCGACGCCCGCGGCAGGAATCACGGCCCAGAAGGCCGGTAACGACTTGATCATTGGGCCAACTGGTAAAGGGTTTCACCGTCCTTGACCATGCCCAACTCATGGCGAGCCCGTTCTTCAACGGTCTCCATGCCCTTTTTCAACTCACTGACTTCGGCGTCCATCACCCGGTTGCGCTCCAGCAATGTCTGGTTCTCGGCCTGCTGATCCGCGATCTGCTGAGTCAGGTCGGCCACTTGCGCCAGGCTGCCATTACCCACCCACAGGCGGTATTGCAGGCCAGCCAGCAGCAGGAGCAAGACGAGGAACAACCAATTGGGACTGCGCATCGAATATCAGGTATCCAGTGAAAAAAGACAGCCATACCAAAACATGAAGCTACTGATAGCACGAAGCCTGGAAGAACCAGGCTTGTGCTTATAAGGCATCAGATTAGTGGCAAAAACGTCGCTGTAGCGATTTTTTTCGACACAATCCGCTGACTTTTTACCTTATCAACCGCGGAATTCGCCGCGACCGTTGTACTTGGCTTTGCCGTTCAACTGCTCTTCGATACGCAGCAGTTGGTTGTACTTGGAAACGCGGTCGGAACGGCACAGGGAACCGGTCTTGATCTGGCCAGCCGAGGTGCCCACGGCCAGGTCGGCAATGGTCGAATCTTCGGTTTCGCCGGAGCGGTGCGAGATCACGGCAGTGTAACCGGCAGCCTTGGCCATCTGGATGGCTTCCAGGGTTTCGGTCAGGGTGCCGATCTGGTTGAACTTGATCAGGATCGAGTTGGCGATCTTTTTATCGATGCCTTCTTTCAGGATCTTGGTGTTGGTTACGAACAGGTCGTCGCCTACCAGTTGGGTCTTCTCGCCGATTTTGTCGGTGAGGATTTTCCAGCCAGCCCAGTCGGACTCGTCCAGGCCATCTTCGATGGAGATGATCGGGTAACGCTCGGTCAGGCCTTTGAGGTAGTCAGCGAAACCTTCGGCGGTGAACACCTGGCCTTCGCCGGACAGGTTGTACTTGCCGTCTTCGTAGAATTCGCTGGCCGCGCAGTCCAGGGCCAGGGTCACGTCGGTGCCCAGCTTGTAACCGGCGTTGGCCACGGCTTCGGAGATCACTTTCAAAGCGTCTTCGTTGGAAGCCAGGTTTGGCGCGAAACCACCTTCGTCACCGACGGCAGTGCTCAGGCCACGGGCCTTCAGCACGGCTTTGAGGTGGTGGAAAATCTCGGTGCCCATGCGCAGGCCTTCCGAGAAGGACTTGGCGCCAACCGGCTGAACCATGAATTCCTGGATGTCGACGTTGTTGTCGGCGTGCTCGCCGCCGTTGATGATGTTCATCATCGGAACCGGCATCGAGTAGACACCCGGGGTACCGTTCAGGTTGGCGATGTGAGCGTACAGCGGCAGGTCCTGGTCCTGTGCTGCCGCCTTGGCCGCGGCCAGGGAAACGGCGAGGATCGCGTTGGCGCCCAGGGAACCTTTGTTTTCAGTACCGTCGAGCTTGATCATTGCCAGATCGAGCGCTTTCTGGTCGCTTGGGTCCATGCCTTTCAACAGGTCGCGGATCGGACCGTTGATGTTGGCTACGGCCTTCAGAACGCCCTTGCCCAGGTAACGGCTCTTGTCGCCATCACGCAGCTCGAGCGCTTCACGCGAGCCAGTGGAAGCACCGGACGGCGCGCAGGCACTGCCGATGATGCCGTTGTCGAGAAGCACGTCCGCTTCCACGGTGGGATTGCCACGGGAGTCGAGAACTTCACGACCTTTGATGTCGACGATTTTAGCCATTGTTGTAAACACTCCAAAGTTGACGAAAACGCTTTGTACCGCTCGATTTATAACTTGTGGGTCATATTACTTTTTGTAGGAGCTGGCTTGCCAGCGAAGGCGCCCTTGAAATCGCTGAAAGATTCCAGGCCTTTTCGCTGGCAAGCCAGCTCCTACAGGGAGAATTGAGGATTACGCGGTTTCTACCGTCGGAAAACTCTTCACCAGCTCGTCCAAAGCCTTGAGCTGGGCCAGGAATGGCTCCAGTTTGTCCAGACGCAAGGCGCAAGGACCGTCGCATTTGGCGTTGTCCGGATCCGGGTGGGCTTCCAGGAACAGGCCGGCCAGCGACTGGCTCATGCCGGCCTTCGCCAGGTCGGTGACCTGGGCGCGACGGCCGCCGGCGGAATCGGAGCGACCGCCGGGCATTTGCAGCGCGTGGGTCACGTCGAAGAATACCGGATATTCGAACTGCTTCATGATGCCGAAGCCGAGCATGTCGACGACCAGGTTGTTGTAGCCGAAGCTCGAACCACGCTCGCAGAGGATCAACTGATCGTTACCTGCTTCCACGCACTTGTTCAGGATGTGTTTCATTTCCTGGGGGGCGAGGAACTGGGCTTTCTTGATGTTGATCACCGCACCGGTCTTGGCCATCGCGACCACGAGGTCGGTCTGGCGCGACAGGAATGCTGGTAACTGGATGATGTCACAGACTTCAGCGACGACCGCGGCCTGGTCAGGCTCGTGGACGTCGGTGATGATCGGCACGCCGAAGGCTTGCTTGATGTCCTGGAAGATGCGCATGCCCTCTTCCAGGCCAGGACCACGATAGGAGGTCACAGAAGACCGGTTGGCCTTGTCGAAACTGGCCTTGAACACGTAAGGGATGCCGAGCTTCTCGGTGACCTTCACATACTCTTCGCAAACCTGCATGGCCATGTCACGGCTTTCCAGCACGTTCATGCCGCCGAACAGCACCATGGGTTTGTCGTTGGCAATCTCGATGTCGCCGACGCGGATGATCTTCTGTGCCATCGGGGTTACGCCTTCTTCTGGTGTTGAGCCAACGCTGCCTTGACGAAACCGCTGAACAGCGGGTGACCGTCGCGTGGCGTCGAGGTGAACTCAGGGTGGAACTGGCAAGCGACGAACCATGGATGATCCGGAGCTTCAACCACTTCAACCAGTGCGCCATCACCGGAACGACCGGAGATTTTCAAACCGGCTTCCATGATTTGCGGCAGCAGGTTGTTGTTCACTTCGTAGCGATGACGATGACGCTCGACAATCACGTCCTTGCCGTAGCAACCGTGAACCAGCGAGCCCGGCTCAAGCAGGCAATCCTGTGCGCCAAGGCGCATGGTGCCGCCCAGGTCGGAGGCTTCGGTACGGGTTTCGACAGCGCCGGTGGCATCTTCCCACTCGGTGATCAGACCCACGACCGGGTGACCGCTCGCACGATCGAACTCGGTGGAGTTGGCATCTTTCCAGCCCATCACGTTACGGGCGAACTCGATAACGGCCACTTGCATGCCCAGGCAGATACCCAGGTACGGAACCTTGTTTTCGCGAGCGTATTGAACGGCGGTGATCTTGCCTTCAACGCCACGCAGACCGAAGCCGCCCGGTACCAGGATGGCATCGACGCCTTCGAGCAGAGCGGTGCCCTGGTTCTCGATGTCTTCGGAATCGATGTAGCGCAGGTTGACCTTGGTACGGTTGCTGATGCCGGCGTGACTCATCGCTTCGATCAGCGACTTGTAGGCGTCCAGCAGTTCCATGTACTTGCCGACCATGGCGATGGTGACTTCGTGCTCAGGGTTGAGCTTGGCGTCGACCACGGCTTCCCACTCGGACAGATCGGCACCGCCGCATTGCAGGCCGAAGCGCTCGACGACGAAATCGTCCAGGCCCTGGGAATGCAGGATGCCCGGGATCTTGTAGATGGTGTCAGCGTCTTCCAGGCCGATCACCGCACGCTCTTCAACGTTGGTGAACTGCGCGATCTTGCGGCGCGACGAGATGTCGATCGGGTGATCCGAGCGGCACACCAGCACGTCAGGCTGCAGGCCGATGGAACGCAGTTCCTTCACCGAGTGCTGGGTTGGCTTGGTTTTGGTCTCGCCGGCAGTGGCGATGTACGGCACCAGAGTCAGGTGCATCAGCATCGCGCGCTTGGCGCCGACTTCGAAACGCAGTTGACGGATCGCTTCGAGGAACGGTTGCGACTCGATGTCACCCACGGTGCCACCGATCTCGACCATTGCCACGTCGGCATCGCCAGCACCCTTGATGATGCGGCGCTTGATTTCGTCGGTGATGTGCGGGATCACCTGGATGGTTGCACCCAGGTAGTCACCACGGCGCTCTTTGCGCAGAACGTGCTCGTAGACACGGCCGGTGGTGAAGTTGTTGTTCTGGGTCATGGTCGTGCGGATGAACCGCTCGTAGTGGCCCAGGTCCAGGTCGGTCTCGGCGCCGTCGTGGGTGACGAACACTTCACCGTGCTGGAACGGGCTCATGGTGCCCGGGTCGACGTTGATGTACGGGTCCAGCTTCAGCATGGTGACCTTAAGTCCCCGCGCCTCCAGGATGGCCGCCAATGATGCCGATGCAATGCCTTTCCCCAATGAAGAAACAACACCGCCCGTGACGAATATGTAGCGCGTCATGAAAAACCCTAGAAGTCTGCGTTAAAGCGGTCCGAGCCGCCGGGGAAAGCGAAGGAAGGCCGAAGCCCCCGATCACCTGCATTAATCACAGTGCACCTTTCAAAAAAACCGCCGCGTTGGGACAGACCGGAAAATGAATCACCGGTTCGTTGCTCGCTACACATTTTTTGGAATCGCCCAGCAAAGACTGCTTGGTAATCGGCAACTCCTGCAATTCAGGCGAATCCACAGAAGTTGTATCAAGAAGGGAGCGTAGTCTACCGGAAAGCCCCTTTCAGCTCAAACCTTGATCTTCGTTCAGTGGGTGCCAATGCAAATGCCAGTCGCCGATCACACCACCATCAAGCCCCTTGAGGTTCGCTACCGCGAGCAATTGCCCCTGTTTGTAGAGCAGCGGCAATCTGCCGCGCACGAAGGACGGTACACCCCTTTCATTGAGCAAACGTTTCAGGTCCCGATGGCCGCGACCCGGCAAAGCCATGATCTCTCCCCCTTCACGATAGCGGATCTGTAACGGGCCATCGGGGATTTGCCCGGTGAGCGAAACCACGCCGTTGTCCGCAATTGCCAGTGGTGACGCCGGGGCCTGCCACGCGCAGGCGGCGGGCAGAGGACGCAACCAGCGGCCGGACAACCACCAGATCCGCCCGCC
>NZ_JBGLYV010000063.1:0-34841 GCF_047304225.1 Pseudomonas sp. Pseusp3
TGCACCTGGTGCCGGTGGCCGATGGCAGCGACATGATGGGCTCGCTGCGCAACCCGGCCGCGTTCAACAACATCTTCGGCTTCCGTCCGTCCCAGGGCCGCGTGCCCTTCGATGACAGTGCCGACCTGTTTATCGACCAACTCGGCTACGAAGGCCCCATGGCTCGCAGCGTGCGCGATGCGGCGTTGCTGCTGTCGGTGCAGGCCGGGGCCGATGCGCGGGCGCCGCTGTCGATTGCCGAGACCGGAAACGCCTTTGCGGCACCGCTGGAGCGGGACTTCAAAGGCACTCGCCTGGGCTGGCTCGGCGACTTCAACGGCTACCTGCCGATGGAAAAAGGCATCCTCTCGCTGTGCGAAACGGCCTTTGCCGATTTCGAAAGCCTGGGTTGCCATATCGAGCCCGTACAGCCGGAATTCGCGCCAGAGAAGCTGTGGAGCAGTTGGCGGACATTGCGCCACTGGATGGTCGCCGGCTCGTTGGGCGCGACCTATGCCGACCCGCAAAAGCGTGCACTGCTGAAACCGGAAGCCTGCTGGGAAGTGGAAAACGGCCTGAAACTTTCGGCCACTGACGTGTTTGCCGCGTCGGTGATGCGCAGCGACTGGTATCGGGCGATCTCCAGGCTGTTCGAAAAATACGACTACCTGCTGCTGCCGAGCGCCCAGGTATTCCCGTTCGATAAAACCCAACCGTGGCCCGCCTCCATCGAAGGCGTGAGCATGGACACCTATCACCGTTGGATGGAGGTGGTGATCCCCGGCACCTTGTCCGGCTGCCCGGTGGCTAACGTACAGGTCGGCTTCAACGCCAGCGGCCTGCCCATGGGCCTGCAAATCATCGGCAGACACCAGGCCGACTTCGCTGTCCTGCAACTGGCGCACGCGTACGAACAGGCCAGCCGCTGGTTCCAGCGCTGCCCTTCACCCCTGCTCAGAGGATAGATTTTGATAAACGGTTGAAAGCGCAGAGAAATATTTTAGATTTGTGCTTGACGCATCCCCGTTACCGGTGAATAATGCGCGCCACTTGGCTACATAGCTCAGTTGGTTAGAGCATAGCATTCATAATGCTGGGGTCCGGGGTTCAAGTCCCTGTGTAGCCACCAAGTACTAAAAACGGCTTACCGCAAGGTAAGCCGTTTTTTTATGCCTTGAAAAAAACACGCTGCGGTTGCAGGAAATCCTCAACCGCATGCGCGCATCGATCAGACGCCAATGGTCGACAATGCAGACAACGCCCGCTCCCAGATCTGCCACGTGCGCAACCAGACCATCGCCTGCCAATCGCTATCCGCCGGATAGAACTGCTCCAGCAGATTCAACTTGATCCCGCGTCCCGTTGCGTCACTTGGGTTGCCATGCAAATGCAGCCAGTGGTCATCACGCAGATGCCGGTGAACGTCCGGCCCGGGATAGGTCCCGCACTCGATGACGAAAGGCATCAGCCGTACCTGCGGCAGTGCATCGATCAACGCCTGTGAGGTATAGCCGGTGGCCGTCGCGGCCACGCCGGTTTCGCTGACAGTCTCGGCGCCGGTTTGCAGGCTGTAGAGCCATGGGCCGTAAATCGCCTGCGCATCCGCCAGCGCCGGATAGGCGGACTCGGTGATGGTCAGCAACATCGGATGACCGTACTCGCCCGCGCCGGTGTGCAAGTCGAAACACATGGCGACCTCGGCATGGCTCACGTGCTTTTGCACGATTTGGTGCAGCGTGCGGTTCGACCAGCTCGGCGCCAGCCCGCCGTAAAACAGGCCATCGGGATGAGCATGCTGACCGCCCTCGACAATCGACATCAACGCCGGCCAGCCATGCAGGCGAATCTGCTTGTCGAGCAAGGCATCGGCACGATCACGCTCCGGGCCGTGCAACTGCGGACAGGCATAGATTTCATGCAGGGCGTTGTACGCCTGGTTGTCTGGCAGCGGGCGCTGGAAGTTCAGGTGATTGCGGTTCAGGTCGATGTTGTCTTCGTTGACCCGGCGCAACCACGCCATGCCCCAAGGGTTGATGGCATGGATCATGACCACGGCGACATCCGCTGGCAGGGAACGCCTGCCCAACTCCTGCAGCCATTTGATCTGGCACCCCGAGCCGTAGAAACCTTCAACCCCGTGGGTGCCGCTCAACGCAATCAACAAGCGCCTGGCGCCCGGATCACCGAGTACCGCCACATCGGTACTCAACGATTCGCCGAACGGGCCTTTGAGCGGGTGTGGATATTCAGTCAGCGTTGCGCCTGCGGTAGTCGCGGCGGCCAGGAACTGTTCACGCTGGGTGCGATAGCCGGGCTGGGTGGGGAATTCGGTTTGCATGTCTGCCTCTTGTTGATTTTCTGGCCTGCCTGTTGGCAAAGACCCTACAGAAAATCCTGCCATTGATGAAGGACAAAAACGTCAATGCCACGGGACCTGGTTTGCGTCCCTTCCGGTCGGCCGATACAGTCCACTGATCGTAGATCCAACGGACGGAGTGCCCCACGTGTTTTCAGCCTTCCCCTTGCGCCGCTATCGCCTGCCAGCCCTGGTTCTGCTCGCCAGTGCCTTGACCCTGGCCGCATGCCACAACGCTTCGGTGCCAACATTACCGCTCGCTCCGGAAAGCGCTTCCGGGTTCCGCACCGACCTGCGCACCCAACACGCCGAAAAATACATGGCAGCGGCGGCCAACCCGCTGGCGGCCGAAGCCGGGCGGGAGATGCTGCGCCGGGGCGGCTCGGCCATCGATGCCTCGATTGCGATGCAAGCCGTGTTGACGCTGGTCGAGCCGCAGTCTTCGGGCATCGGAGGCGGCGCATTGATCGTACTCTGGGATGGCAAGGCCGTGCGCACCTACGACGGCCGTGAAACCGCCCCGGCCGGCGCCACCGAGAAGCTTTTCCTGCAGGCCAACGGACAACCGATGGGGTTTACCCAGGCACAGATCGGCGGTCGCTCGGTGGGCACGCCGGGCGTACTGCGCGCCCTCGAACTGGCCCATCAAAAGCATGGGCGCCTGCCCTGGGCGCAGCTGTTTGAACCGGCCATCCAGCTCGCCGAGCAAGGCTTCGCCATTTCGCCACGCCTGCACCAGTTGATCGCCGCAGATTCGTCCATGTCGCGCTCAGCGGAAATGATGGCTTACTTGCGCAATGCCGATGGCAGCCCGAAAGCCGTCGGCACAAACCTGAAGAACCCGCCGCTGGCCGCCGTGTTCAAACGCATCGCCCATGAAGGTCCCGATGCCCTGTACAAAGGCCCGGTCGCCGAGGAAATCGCGACCAAAGTTCAAGGTCACGCCAATCCCGGCAGCCTGTCCCTGAACGACCTCGCCCACTACCAGGCCAAGGAACGCGCTCCACTGTGTACTGACTACAAGCGCTGGCAAGTCTGCGGCATGCCGCCGCCGTCGTCGGGCGGGATCGCCGTGGCGCAGATTCTCGGCACACTGCAAGCCCTGGAGGCTCGCGACAAGCACCTGGCGCTGGCACCGCTGAAACCGGTCAAGACCACGGCCCCGGCCGGCATCGAACCCGCCCCGCAAGCCGTGCACCTGATCTCGGAAGCCGAACGCCTGGCCTACGCCGACCGCGCACAGTACGTAGCCGATACCGACTTCGTACCCGTGCCGGTCAAGGGCCTGGTGGACCCGGCCTACCTCGCCAGCCGTGCCGCCCTGATTGGCGAACGCAGCATGGGCACAGCCAAACCCGGCACCCCACCGGGCATTCAGGTGGCCTACGCGCCGGACCGTTCGCCGCTGCGGATTTCCACCTCGCAAGTGGTGGCCGTCGATGACGCAGGCGGCGCCGTGTCGATGACCACCACCATTGAGTCGGCGTTCGGCTCCCACATCATGGTTCAGGGGTTCATGCTCAATAACGAGATGACCGACTTCTCGTTCATTCCCGAGGAGAACGGGCAGAAAGTCGCCAACCGCGTCGAACCCGGCAAACGCCCGCGCTCATCCATGGCCCCGACCCTGATCTTCGATCGCCAGAGCGGCGAATTCCTCGCCACTGTCGGCTCCCCCGGCGGCTCGCAAATCATCGAATACGTCGCCAAATCCACCATCGGCCTGCTCGACTGGAACCTCGATGCACAAGCCGCCATCAACCTGCCCAACTTCGGCAGCCGCAACGGCCCCACCGAGCTGGAACAGGGACAATTCAGCCCCGCGCTGATTCAGGCGCTGAAAGACAAAGGGCATAGTGTGAGCGAAATCGACATGACCAGCGGCACCCAGGCGATTGTTCGGGTCAAGGACGCCCAGGGGAAAGCATCGCTGACCGGAGGTGCCGATCCGCGGCGTGAGGGACAAGCGTTGGGGGATTGAGTCGTACACAGGTGTGAGAAAGGGCTTACCGGTGGGTAGGCCCTTTTTATAGGTAAAGAGTCCAGGTCGCCTCTCTCCCGCTGCTTTTTCCTACCCGCAAATAATTGCGTCCTGGTTAGAGTTTCCACGCCTCCACAGACTTGCATCAGTCCCACAATGGGACTAGGATCATGCCATGAGAATCATCGCCATCAATCAGTTGAAGCAATTTTGGGAGAGATACCCGAGCGCAGAACAACCCTTGCTGGCCTGGATTGACGAGGTAAGAAATGCAGCCTGGAAAACACCTGCCGACATAAAGCTGCACTTCGCTACAGCCAGTATTCTCAAAAGCCGCAGAGTCGTGTTCAACATCAAGGGTAACGACTTCAGGCTGATAGTCGCCGTGGCTTATCGCTTTGGCGCCGTGTACATAAAATTTGTCGGCACTCACAAGCAGTACGACACGGTCGACGCTGATAACGTCGAAATGGAGTAACCCATGAACATTCACCCGATTCACACCGACGAGGATTACCGCGCCGCTCTCAAGAGCGTGTCTGCACTGTTTGAGAATGAACCTGAAATTGGCACTCCCGAGGGAGATTACTTTGACATCATGATTACGCTGATCGAGTCGTATGAGTCGAAGCACTTCCCCGTCGACTTACCCAACCCTATCGATGCGATCAAGTTCCGGATGGAGCAGTCCGGGTTGTCCGCCGCCGATCTTGCACCCGCCATCGGCCGCACAAATCGTGTTTATGAAGTACTCAATGGCAAGCGAGCGTTGACGCTTCCGATGATCTGGAAACTGCACGAGCTGTTCGGGATACCCGCCCAGAGCCTGATCAAACCGGTCAAGCACGCTTGATCAGGGTCGGCTCTTGCAAGCATACCCACCGATAATACGGGCGATGCAGAACTCCACTTACCGACTGATCTTCAACCCCTGCCGAACGTGGTGCTTCTCCAGCGCCAGCTCGATCAGTCGCGTCACCAGTTCGCTGTAGGTCATGCCGGTGGCCTGCCACAGTTTCGGATACATGCTGATGCGGGTGAAGCCGGGCAGCGAGTTGATTTCGTTGATCAGCACTTCGCCGCTGTCGGTCAGGAACACATCGACGCGGGCCAGGCCGGAACAGCCCAGTACCTGGAACGCTTCGACGGCCAGGGCGCGAATGCGTTCGCTGGCCTCGACGCTGATATTGGCCGGCACCACCACTTCAGCCGCCTTGTCGTCGATGTATTTGCTGTCGTAGGAATAGAACCCGCTATGCACCACGATCTCGCCACAGCCACTGGCGATGGCCTCTTCATTGCCGAGCACCGCGCATTCGATCTCGCGGCCGCTGACGGCAGATTCGATCAACACCTTGGTATCGAAACTTAACGCCAGTTCCACCGCAGCGGTGTATTCGACCTCGTCGGTGACCTTGCTCACGCCCACGGAGGAGCCCTGGTTCGCCGGTTTGACGAACAGCGGCAAGCCCAGCTTGCCCTGCACCTCGGCAAATCCGGTGCGGGCCGCCGTGGCGCGGGTCAATGTCACGAACGGCGTCACGGCCAGGCCGGCATCGCGCAGCAGGCGCTTGCTGACGTCCTTGTCCATGCACACGGCCGAGCCGAGTACATCGGAGCCGACAAACGGCAAATCGGCCATGCGCAGCAAGCCTTGCAGGCAACCATCTTCACCGAGGGTGCCGTGGACAATCGGGAAGATCACATCGACGTGGCCGAGCATTTCCTGGCTGGAAGTTTCCACCAGTTGCTGGCTGGCCTTACCCGGCACCACGGCCAGTTCGCGGTTGGACTGGTTGAGGGCGATCAGCGCCGGGTTTTCCTGATTCAGCAAAAAATTCGAAGGATCGTTGAGGTGCCAGTGGCCCTGTTTGTCGATGCCGATCAGCACCGGCTCGAAGCGCGAACGATCCAGCGCATCGACGATGTTTTTCGCCGATTGCAGCGACACCTCATGCTCAGCCGAACGGCCCCCGAAAATGATCCCCACGCGCAACTTGCTCATGACCTGGCCTCATCCTGACAAAAAGAAAAAACGACCTGCAGAGAATGCGTCACACAGTGCAGTATTTGCCCTTGGTTTTCTAGCGTACCTGTCGCCTTGCGATCAGAAGACAGCGAGTCGCTGACTGGGTTACCGTGCTGCGCATCGAGCTCAAGACAATCATCACCATGGCCAAGTACCCGCCTCGCACTGACTGGTTCCATCGCGCGCCCGATGTCGGTGGGCTACAGCGTTTCGAGGCGTTTTTTGCCGGCCATGGCTACGATCTTCACCGCCACGATACCTATGCCATCGGCCACACCCTGGCCGGGGTGCAGAGTTTTCAGTATCGCGGTGGCTGGCGGCACAGCCAGCCTGGCGCAACGATCGTGCTGCACCCGGACGAAGCTCACGATGGCGAGGCTGGCACCGAGTCCGGTTTCCAGTACCGGATGATGTACATCGAACCGGCGCTGATCCAGCAGATGCTCGGCGGCCAACCGCTGCCGTTCATCAAGACCGGACTGTCGAACGACCCCCGCCTGTTTGCCGCCACGGGAGCCTTGCTGCGTAGCCTTGATTGCCCGCTCGACCCACTGGAAGAACAGGATGCGCTGTTCGATCTGGCGCAAGCCTTGAGCAGCGTTTCCGGCGTGCCAACCAAACGCTCGGGTTTCGATTACGTGGCCGCGCAACGCGCGCGGGAATACATCCACAGCGCCCTCGATCGCACCGTGACACTCGATGAGCTGGCGCAACACAGTGGTCGGGATCGCTGGAGCCTGTCCCGGGATTTTCGCCTGTTGTTCGGTACCAGTCCCTATCGCTACCTGACCATGCGACGCCTGGACATGGTTCGCGCGCTGCTGACTCAGGGACAGACACTGGTCAGCGCCGCGCTGATCGCCGGCTTCACCGATCAGAGCCACATGACTCGGCAATTCAGCAAAACCTACGGCTTGCCACCGGCCCGCTGGCTGAGCCTGCAGCGGCGCTGAGCCACGCACAATCGTTCAAGAATCGCGCCGGGTGGCTGGCTATCGTGGGTTCACATACAACCGCGAGAGCTGTTCCATGAACACATATGAAAGCCTGAACTTCGCTGAAAAACTCGCCCGGATCGATACGCACTGGTCGCCCCGGGTCATCGCCGAAATGAACGACTACCAGTTCAAGGTGGTGAAACTGCTGGGGGATTTCATCTGGCACGACCACCTCGATACCGACGAAACCTTCATCGTTCTGCAAGGCCAGTTACGCATCGACTTTCGTGACGGCCATGTGCTGGTGAACGCCGGGGAAATGTATGTGGTGCCCAAAGGCGTCGAGCACAAACCCAGCGCCGGGCAGGAGGTAAAACTCCTGCTGATCGAACCCAAGGGCGTGCTCAATACCGGCCGCGAAGGTGGCGAGCGCACGGCCGAGAATGATGTCTGGATTTGAGCGCTGCCTGCCTCACGCCTGCAAGCTCTTGCCGTCCACCGGGTCACCAATGGTCAAGAAGTGCCCGCCCGCCACGTGGTGCAAGGTGCGCAAGGCGTCCTGCCCTTCGAAATGCCAGCGGCCTTCGCTGAACACGCGTTCGTCGGCCTGGGCGGCAATCACTTCGGCCAGGAACAGGTCGTACTGCTGGTGATTGTTCGGCTCCGGCAACAGGCGACATTCCAGCCAGGCCACGCAACCTTCGAGCATCGGCGCATCAACCGCCTGGCCGGCGAACGTCTGCAAGTCGTAGGTTTCAAACTTGTCGCGCCCCTGACCCTGGGTCAATTCCAGGCCGGAGGTCGAACCGACGGTCTGCACAATGTCGGCCTGGGCAGCGCAAGGAACGTTCAGCACAAAAGCGCCCGAGGCTTCCAGCAACTGGCGAGTCCAGGTGGACTTGTCCAGCACCACGGCAATTTTCGGCGGCTCGAAATCCAGCGGCATGGCCCAGGCTGCCGCCATGATATTGCGCTGGCCACCGTGGGCTGCGCTGACCAGCACGGTCGGGCCATGATTGAGCAGACGATAAGCCTTGGACAAGGGAACCGGACGGCGGTGGGAAATGCTCATGGAAGTCTGCTCCTGGGGGGAAATGAGCCGATTGTAGCGGCATCCCAAATGAAAAGATCACAGCCTGCGGCAGCTCCTACAGGATGAACGCCCATCGCCAACCGTAACTCTCAACGTGAATGCGTCGAACGCTTCCAGTTCTTCATTCGCTGCATGTCGTTGCTTTCGTTCAGTACCAAAGGAAAGCCTTCAGTCAAGCACGCTGACAACCGGAGTTTTCGCGATTCAATGCACTGGACCACTGGCCGAATCACCTCGGCTAACGATAATTGCGTCGTCATTGGTGATTGTTTGCTCAATGTTTTGACCAGTGACTCCCATCACTTGACCATCTTGTGAATACGCACCTCGACATGACCGCCGCCAAAAAAATCCATGCGATAAATACGCACCTGATCCTCGATTCGCACTGTAAATGATTCAATATGGGACAAATCCCGGATACCTACCGATTTGGGGATAAGATTTTCGATGGACACACCACCGTCATTCATGATTATCGTTGCCCCGTCCGGGCGAGTGATTTTCATGCCTCCTTCAATTTTCTCCACCACGTTGCCAGAATTCGCACTGTAACAAATAACACTGGAAAATTATCGAAATTAAATCTGTGCGCAGACTCTAACCAGATATTCATCCAGTAATCACTTCCGCACGTAAAAGCTAATAGCTATGCTTCTTTTGTTCAGCGCGCTGACGGCGTTCCAATTCAAGCGTGAGTAATAGTGTAGCGTCACTGGGACGAAACTCCATTTGTTTAGGAAGGCGGCGGGCGAAATCCGGAAGCTCACTTATTTCATAGCTCCAGTTATTTCCATAAAACCTCTTAATCAGCTCAAGTTCAGGCGTTGTGTTTCTTGACATTAAATCTTCCTCTATCGGGCGCAGTGATGGGTTGTTACTGGCTTTGCTCACTGTGAGGTCACTGGAACTGGAATTAAGCGTCCTGGCTATGCTCTCCACATGCATCAGGCATGGTTCACAGCCTTCGTTGACTCCTTTTATCCATAGTCGATAAGCATCCAACCGCCGACCCTCCATATCCGCCAGGATGCCAAGTGATTTATAAGCATTTGCATGATTTTTACTCACTGCACACTCAAGCATCAACTTGCCGATGGGCCGTAGCGCCTTCGACTGTACTACTATCGTTGATCCTACCGCTGTCATCGCGTCGACGCTTCCTCGGTCGATTGCGGCATCAAGCCAATAATACATGCCGTCGTCCTGCCTCCCGAAATAAGTTCCTATCTTGTAAGCTGCGATGGGAATCCCTTGTCCGCCGAGTTCGACGAGGCGGGCAAAGGCTTGTTTCTTCGAATCACCGGCTTTTGTATGTCGATATGACCATACGCTATCGAAGTATTTTGCTTTCCAGCTCCCAGATTTAATCGCCGTCTCTAACAAGTCTTCACGCTTCTTTCTGTGAGCAGGGTCTATAAAAAAGTTTTCAATTTGATCGGCGCGAGAAACATACTCAACGAATTTACTGAAGGTGTCGGATGCCGCGGCTTTTTCTGTAGGCGTGAAAGTTTCTTCATCACGACAGATGAAGTTTTTTCCCTGAAACGGCCTTGTCAAACTTGGATTGTCGCTGGTTTCACCCGAACTGTTTTCCCATGCGGGCGAACTATTGAATTCCTCCAGACTTTTGTTTAATGGTTGTGCCGAAACCAAGCCAGCGAAAATCAGAAGTAGAACCGTTGTGAGTGTTCGCACGAATTTTCCTTTTTCATAAAATTAATAAATATGTAGCTGTGATGATTCGAACGACATTCTGATTTAATGCAAAAATTCGGACTTTTGAGTACTTCGCCAGTTTTCTCGCGACATCAGAGCGCAACGCATCATCCGAGCAACCCCCATGTCACACCCCGCTGAGTCTTTACGACCTTTACGGACAGTGGCCACATACGCTCGCGATCGAACTCGACTTTGGCCTTCGGCATGATCTCGCCTTGTTTGAAGTAGCGAGCGGTATTCGCTTGCGCCAAGTAATAACGCCCGTGGCCGTCCCACCTGATTTTCCAGTAGCCGCTTTCCGGGCAGGCTTTGCCGCTGCCACAAGTCGGTTCCAGAAAGTGGTTTTCGCTGAACGAGGGAGAGCCCGGCATGGGTTTGCCCGTGGCAGGATCGAGCACCATGGCCTTGGCCAGTTGGTTGATTATTGCGGTGCCGGGGTTTTCTGGCGGGATGTTGGCCAGGCGTGCTTCGAGCCATTGGAGTTTGCCGTCCCAGGCGGGCAACTGGGCGGGGGGTAATGGGAGGATTTCGTTGATTTCGGGGACAACGGGGTTGGCATAGGAATAGTTGGCGAGGATTCGCCAGATTTTTCCGTAGCGCTCGGCGCGTTCGAGGTCTTCTTGTTGGCCGAGGTAATTAAGTTCATCGGAAGGGGGGGGATTGCGAAAGCCTTCTGCTAATCGAGAAGCAGAGGTGCTGTTACCAGCAGCAACGCCCATCTGTAAAACTTCCATTGCATCCGTGTATTTCTCTTCGTCCATAAGATAGATCGATAGCATGGAAGCTGCTTTACCGTGGCCCTGCTCGGCAGCGCAGCGACGCATCTGACGAGCAATGTCGGGAGCCATGTTGCTTGGCGACAGCTTGTCGCCCACATAGGCCTGGGCTTGGGCACTGCCCATATCGGCCGCCTTGCGGTAATAACGTAAGGCCATTTCCGGGTCTTCCTTAAGCCCCGCCGAACCCTGCTGCAGAAAGATCCCGATAAAGTAATAACCCGTCGCCACTCCTTCGCTGATCAGTCTCTCGCTCAAGCGCAAATGCTCATCGCCACGCAGTTGGAAATGCCCACGCATGGCACCGTTCTGCAGATTGATGTTGGCCTTGTAATGACCATTTTCGGCAGCGATGCGGTACAGCCGTTCGATCTCGGCATCGACGCTTTTATCCTCTTTGAGTTGATTGTTTTTCTGTAGCCAGCGGGCGTACTGGAACAGCACATCGGCTTCGGCGGAGGGTGCGGGAATCTGCTCGTGCTTGCAGGTGAAGGCCAGATCAGCCTTGATCTCGTTCAGTGATTTCACATGAGGGTCCTTCTTCATATAGGTAAAGGTGCTGCGGCTGTCGCAGGCCGTCAGGAGCAGGAAAGACAGCAGGAAAATTCGATGCATCAGTCGATGTTCCTCAGCGTGGCGGTGTCGTAATAGAACTCGACGAGCGGGGCGTAGGGCACTCCACCGTATTTGTCGTCCTGGAGCTTTTTGTTTTTCTCGATGATCTTCTGCCATTCGTCGAACGCCTTCGCCGGATCATCCTGCGCCCCCATCCCACCCGTATGCAGATCCCACAATCTGCGCCGTAATGCCTTCGTCACACTCGCCCATTCATGAATAATGTTCAGCTCGCTATCCACCTGCATGCTGCGGGTGTTGATGTTGGCCGAGCCCTGAGTGGTGAACACATCATCGACAATCATCAGCTTGGAATGGACGTACACCGGCATCCAGTTACCGGGCGTTGAGTCGGGAGCGACCAGTGAGCACAGGTGCACCTTCAGGCCCGTACGGCCTTCTGCCTTGACCGTGCTTTCCTTGATTACGCGGATTTGCCGATCCAACTGGTACTCCCAGTCGTCAAGCTCCCGCTGGCCGACCCGGTCACGAGGCTCGAAGGTCGGCCGGGGCGGGGCGTTTTGTTTCACTTCTTCAATGCGCTGCAGTTTGGTGACCTGGGGAATGAGTTCGCCCCGTCCCAAGCTCTGGAGCACGCGCTGAGTATTGAGCGCGCCGGGTTTTACACTGTCGTCGCCGGCATTGGTGATCACGAACAGGTGCAAGTTGCCGTAGATGCCTGGGTCGCGTCCCGCGCGAGTCTGGCCGGCGGCAACAGCCTTGATCAGCTCGGCCAATGGCGGCCAGCGAAAATACTGGTTCTCGATATAGATGAACTGGGTCGCGTTGTTGACGGCTTGCAGATACGCCCGCTCGATGTCGCGCTTCCCCTCCTGGGCCTGGGTGCGCACGATCTGCGCGATTTGCCGGGTAGTATCCGGGGTGCATTGCAGTTGCGGACCGGTCTGCATGGACTGGCGCGAGGCAATCAGGTTTTCGCCGGTTTCCTTGCGCCAGGCCTTGGCGAAGTTGTTGTGCAGGGCTTCCAGAATCGGCCCGCTAACGCGGCTGGAAATGTCCTGGCGCGGGGTCTTGCCACGCGGGCCTCTGTTGGGTGGTGGCTTACGCTCCTCGGACCGGTTCAGCGCGGAATGGTCGTCGGTGTCCCAGTACTCGTCGAGCATGTTGTGGCCCATGACGAAACCGACGGCGCGGTCCGGCAATTCAAAGTCGACCAGCACGGTTTTTTGATGGTGCGTCGCGGTCGCTGCCAGGGTAAAGCGCGTAGCGCTACTGGCCTGCGGGTCAAGACGCGCGCGCCGCACTTGATGTTCGATTTCCGCCCGCTCAGTCAGGTCGAAACCGCGACTGACAAACACCGGCAACCCCTGCGCGCCATGCTGGGCCGCTTTATCGTTCGAGACCGCGCACTCGGCAAACCACTGGCGGTCATAGTCGTATTGCGCCTGGGTGGAACTCTGCAAGGCCCGATCATTGACGCGGAACATGCCTTTGCCTGGCAAGTTGGCTTCACCCGCCATGCCTGCCGCATTGAAAGGCGCCTCCCACCCCAGTATCCGGACCTTGATGCCTTTTTTGGCCTTGGCCTTCAGTAACTCGCCGATGCACGACGCCTTGCCATCGCGGATGAAATACATCGATGGCTGGAAACCCCAGCATATGATGTCGACCGTTTCCTTGGCGTTGAAAATAGCCTCGTGAACCGCCCTGAACGCTTCTTCACCGTTGATCAACGGTTCATAGGTCGCCATGGCAGGCAGGTACTCGGTGTCCTGCACGTACCAGGGCGGGGTACAGGTCACCTCCTGGGTATGTTGGAGTGCGAGCGGTGAGACGATCTCGTACTGGCTCATGGTGTTTTCCCTTCCTGATCGCTGATTCCGTGCAGCACCGCGTCGTACAACGCGCGGTGATCGGTGTGTGAGGTGGGTTGGCTCATCTCCGAATCGGGCTTCGCGTTGTGGTTGTGCAAACCACGGTTGGCCAGATGCGCCTGCTCGGCATTGCGGTATTCGGTGGGCACCGGTATGTGGTGGGTCACGCCGTTGGCCATGACCAACCGGTAGCCCCGCGTAACAACCTGATGATCGATCAGCAGCTGCCCAGTCTTGTCCAATACGCCTCGTTTGAGTTCGGCACCGTCGGCGTAGAGCGTGTACGGCATGCCCGCCCAGGCTTGGCGGGTGGCATTGGGGGCTTGCGATACGCTGAATCGCAGCGTTTGTTTGGACAGGCTTACCGGGTAGTCCGGATGGGTGGCGGTCATGCTGGCCGGGCCGCTGTATTCGAAGTGCGCGGCCTTGACCTTGTGGTCGCCCATCGTTCCCGATTCGATACCGCCCTGCTCCAGGGTGAAGTAGCTGCCCCCGCCATTCAGAGTGATTTTCTTCTTCGCCGTGATGCGGATTTCATCCTCGGTGCTGGTGATGTCCAGGCCATGGCGGGCGAACAATTCCAATTTGTCGTTCTGCGCCTGAATCTGCACCGGCCCCTGATTGGCAATCAGCTTGATCCCCAGCTTGCGCACGAACAGGCTCAGGCCCTGGCCGACGCCGATGAACAAGCGCTTGACCACGCTGATGTCGGCTTCGCCGCCGGCGTTGAGCATCAGGTTGTGCTGCGCCGCCAGTTGCAGATGCTGGCCGCTGGTCAGGGCGATGCCCTGCGGGGCGCTGAGCAGCAGGACTGAAGACTTCAACGCTTCCAGATCTTTGCGCAGCAGTTGCAGTTGTGCCGCTACATCCGCCGGCTCGGCGCTGGCGGCCTGGGCGTCGACCGAGAGCTTTTGCAGTTGTTCGCCGGCCTGTTGCAGGCGGTCCACGGCGGCGCTCATGTCCAGCACTTGGCCTTGCGCCTTGGCCTGACTATCCGCACTGATGAACAGGCCCTTACCCGCGCGTAGCGCCCCCCAATCATCCGTGCGCAGCTCAAAGCCTTCCCCGCGCTTCTGCTTCTCGGCATTCACCAGATGCCCCAGGTTGAGCTGGCTCTTGCCGCCGTACTCGGTGCTGAGTTTGACGTGCTCCTGCCCCCGCTCGTCTTCCATGCGCAGCTTGTTGTTGGCCGGGGTGCGCAGCACGTTGCGGGTGTAGTCGCGCTTGCGCAGGGTCACGTGGTCCGGGTGTTCGCTGTCGTGCAGGGCGTGGGCGATGTACGGGCGGTCGGGGTCGCCCTGTTCGAAGGCGATGGCCACTTCGGTGCCGCAGATCAGCGGCAGGTGCAGACCGTGGGTGTCGCCGGCGTAGGGTCGGGCGAGGCGCAGCCACAGGCTTTCCTGGCCGAGTTTCCAACTGTCGCGGTCGAACAGGAAGTTGACCTTGTAGCGGCCTTGCATGTCGATCTCGGCGTATCGGTCGCGGGCTTGGCCGCTGGTGACCCGGGCCGGGACGGTGCCGGCGATTTGCGGTTTGGCCAGGATCTCTGGGCGGAAGCACAGGTATTCCGAATACGGCATGGCCTCGAACTTCGCTTCGAAGCTGGTATCGCGGGCGGCGCTCGTTGTGAGGCCAATGATCGTGCAGCGCGGGCTGAAGGCCCGGGGCGCGCCGCCGCTGATGCTCAGCACCTGGCCCGGCGCCAGGGTGGCGCTGCTGCTGGTGCCGCTCAGGAGGGTCTGCCGGTTGAGGTAGCGCTCGTGGGCCAGGCGGGCGTAAAAGTAGCCGCTGTCCGCGGGCAGCTCGTGATAGAACTGGTAGCGGTCGCCGAGCCGGGTGTAGGGCTCGGCGTAGTGATAGGCCTCGCCGTAGGTGGTCGTGGCGCCGCGGGTCTGGTCGACGTCGGCGTCGAGGTGGGCGTAGGCGTCGCGGTGCTGGTAGGCGCGGATGCTGACGTGTTTTTCCACCACCTTGTGGCGGGTCTGCAGGGCCCACACGCCGTCCTCGCCACTGGCCAGCTCGGCCGGTGGGCGGTACGGTAACTCGACGTCGAACTGGTAGCCGCGCTGGTCGTCGCAGAAATTCACCACGTCGATGTTCAGCCGTTGGTCGCTGGCGATGCAGTACCAGATGCCGACCTCGGCCAGCAGCCGGCTGATGAAGACCAGGTCGCTTTCACCGTACTGCATGACCTGTTCGCGCCGGGGGTATTCGCGCGACAGGTCGAAGACGAAGTCCTGATACGCAAACTGGTGGCGGCTGCGCAGGACGTGTTCGACGATCTCCGGGACCGACTGATGCTGGTAGATGCGGTATTGGCGGCCCCGCCCGAGCAGAGCCAGACGCGGTTGCAGGGTGACTTCGTAGCGCGCTTCGTCGGCGGAGGCGGACAGGCGCTGCAAACCGGTGATCACGCCGTGCAGGGTGCGCAGCGGTGTGATTTCAGGGATGGGCAGGCCTTTGATGACCGGTGGTTGGTTGGCGGCGTACAGGCTGAAACGCGCGTCCTTGCCGAGCAGCTGTTCGGCGGCGAGGTCCTGCTCGGTGCTGGTGAATTCGATGTGGTAGCTGAAGGGCTGGCTCAGGTGTTCCTGGCCGTCAAAGGCCAGGACGTCGAGGCGGGCGTCGAGGTCGCGGACCCAGAGTTTGTGGCGGCTGTGGTCGAAGAAGACGGGCAGAATGGTGTTCAAGTACGAACCTCCCTGGGGCATTCGGGGAGGTTTCATTTCCATCCCCGTTCAAGCGCTCGACAGCTTTCTGGAAGCTGATAAGGGTTGAAATCGGAGGCTTCCGATATGCGCGTAGGATGCGTCCGGGATGCTGGTGTGTCGGGTCTGTAGGATTTCTTCGGCGTATTTGAAGGGGGGCGAGTCGAGGGTTTTTCGATCCCTCTCGGGAGCTATTTGGCGGGCCAGTTTTTGCGTGTTTAAAAGTCCGTCAAGTTACTTCGCGAAAGCCACAGCGCCTTGCGTCGTTGCCTACAGGTACGCCAGAATCCGCCGGCTTGTGCGGTCCGGAATCGGTCGGTAACTTGAATTGGGTCACTGATGGTCAGTGATCGGGTTTAGTCGCCCGGCTAAGGTAAAGCGGTCGCACAAGCATCATCAGTCAGGTATCCACCTGCGCTTGATGGTAGCTGTGCGCTTGGCGTCTTCGGGCGCGCCGGTTTTTGCTTTCCTTGCCGGTCGACTAACTTGCGCACAGCTGCCACCCTTTCGTTTAGTCGCGAGATGGTTGCCGCCCTACTACAGAAGGGAAGCATCTATGTTCAAACCTAGTCCTAATCCGCCGGGATCTGATCCGGCATCGCCGTCCGCAAATCCTGAATCAAACAACTCCTGCGATCCCTCCAGGCGCATCCCTTCAACCGCCGACATCCGCGCCACCCCACGCAAACTCTGCACGATGTTTTTCGTCAACCCAGAGTTGGATACCGAAACCCTGCTGGCCCATGCCTGCGAGTCGCTGGCCTCAGCCAACGTCATGACCATGGATCTGGCGGATCGTACGGAGGGGACGAGTCGCAATACGCTGTTGGGGATTGCCCAAGTCATCCTGCTGGGGGAACTGGCGGTGAACCGGGCGCTGTATCGGATTGATCCGCCCGAATAGAAATCAAAAGATCGCAGCCTGCGGCAGCTCCTACATTGGACTGGCGTACATCCTGTAGGAGTTGCCGTACGCTGCGATCTCTTAGCGATCAGACACTAGTTGGACAACTGATTGGCAAACTGCCCCACCGCATCGACCACTTTCTGCGCGCCGTCCTGGATCTCGACAATCACCGTACCTGCTTCCGCCGCCAGCGCCAGGCCCTGTTCTGCCTGAAGCTTGCCGTCGGTCATCAGTGCCACGGCGTTGCGCGCCATGTCCTGGTTCTGCCGCACCACGAGGACAATTTCGTCGGTGGCCTGGCTGGTCCGCGAAGCCAGTTGCCGGACTTCATCCGCCACCACGGCGAACCCTCGACCCTGCTCGCCCGCACGCGCCGCTTCGATGGCCGCGTTGAGCGCCAGCAGGTTGGTCTGCTCGGCGATGCCGCTGATGGTCTTGACGATGGTACCGATCACCAGCGACTGCTCGTTCAAGGCTTCGATGCCATCGCCAGCGGTTTGCATATGCCTGGCCAGGTCACGCATCACGTCCACGGCCTGGGTCACCACGGCGTTACCGCGCTGGGCGCTTTGGTCGGTTTGCTTCGACGTGCTGTAGGCGATGTTGGCCGCCTCGGCGACGGCTTGCTCCTGATTGACCTGATCGGTAATCACCGTGGCGAACTTCACCACTTTGTAGAGTTTGTTGTTGGCATCGACCACCGGGTTGTAGGACGCCTCCAGCCAGACCGTACGACCATGGCTGTCGATACGTTTGAAACGGTCGGCGACGTATTCGCCCGTGTTCAGGCGACGCCAGAAGTTCTGGTACTCGGCGCTGTTGTACTCTTCCGGCAGGCAAAAGGTGCGGTGATGTTTGCCCTTGATCTGCGCCAGGCTGTAACCCATGCCACTGAGGAAGCGGTCGTTGGCGGTCAGCACGTTGCCGTTGAGGTCGAATTCGATCACCGCCGTGGAGCGAACCAGTGCGCCGATCAGGTTCTCGTGTTCACGAGAGGCCTCGATGGTGCGGGTCAGGTCGCTGGAGAAGATCGAAAATTGCTTGATCCGCCCATCTGCCGAGCGCACCGGTTGCAGGATCGAGCGCAACCACGCCTCCTGGCCCGTACCGCGTAGCAGGCGCACTGCGCCAGCAAAGTGCTCGCCACGGGTCAGCGCGCTCTTGAATCGCAACTGGAATTCATCGGATTTGACGTGATCCGGGACGAAGTCGTCGATGTGTCGGCCGATCAGGTCAGCACTCTTGTAGTACATCTCGCCAAGGAAGTTCTGGTTGACCGACTGAACCCGCCCGTCGCTGTCGAGGGTCAGCACCAGCATCTCGCTTTCAAGACTTTCCTTCACTTGCTGGAGGCTGGAGAGTTCTTCACGAAGAGCCGACAGCTCCTGCTTCAAGCGTTTATTGAACATGGAAAAGCACCGATGGACAGGGGTAGAAAGCGATATGCAGCCTAACCATCGGCCTTGGAAACATTTTCTTAAGCGTGCTTCAGGTTTGTCCTACAAAAAATAGTTAGACATGCCCGATCAATGCGCGCCAGCGGCAGAACAGCCTGCGATTCTCGGCATCCGCGCACCGAAGTACGCCGCACTGCCCACGCCCACTGCGCCCATCACCGCACTGAACATCACACAGATCCATGGACTCCACGGCATCAGACCGATCAACAACAGCGGTGTGATGCTCGCCCACGCGGCGTAGGCAATGTTGTAGGTGAACGAGATGCCCGAGACACGAATTCGCGCCGGGAACAGGCTGACCATCACCGATGGCACCGCGCCGACCACCCCGCAGGCCAGCCCTGCCACGGCGTAGGCCAGGCCGATCCAGCCGCCGCCCATGATCAGGCAGGCATACAGCACGCCGATGCCCAGCGGTAGCAACAGGCTATAGAGCATCACCGTGCGCCAGGCGCCGATGCGGTCAACCAGCAGCCCGGCGAGCACGCAGCCGATGTTCAGGAACACGATGCCCAGCGCGCTCAAGGCGAAGGTATGGCTGGCGGTCATGCCAAAGGTTTTCTGCATCATGGTCGGGGTGATGACCACGAACACCACCACGGCCGAGGTCAGCACACAGGTGAGAATCATCGCCGGCAAAATGGCCAGGCGATGCTCGCGCAAGACGGTGCGCAACGGCAGCTCACCGGCCGCCTCGCGTTGCGCCTGCATGGCCGTGAACACCGGGGTTTCGCTGAGCCAGCGACGCAGCCACACGCCAATCACTCCGAACACGCCACCGAGCAGGAACGGGTAACGCCAGGCGTAATCGAGGATTTCCGCCGGGCTGAATGCCTGCGCCAGGAAGGTCGCGGTCAATGCACCGATCAGGTAACCGAAGGTCAGCCCCGCTTGCAGGAAGCCCAAGGCATAACCGCGATGGGCGATGGGCGCGTGCTCGGCGACGAATACCCAGGCACTGGGCACCTCACCGCCCACCGCCGCGCCCTGGAGGATGCGCAGGGCCAACAGCAGCAACGGTGCGAAATAGCCGATTTGTGCGTAGGTCGGCATGATCCCGATCAGCAGGCAGGGCAACGCCATCATCAGGATGCTCAGGCTGAAGACTTTCTTGCGCCCCAGACGGTCGGCGAAGTGCGCCATCAGAATGCCACCCAACGGCCGCGCCAGATAACCGGTGACGAAGATCCCGAAGCTTTGCAGCAGGCGCAGCCATTCGGGCATTTCCGGTGGGAAGAACAACTGGCTTAGGGTCAGGGCGAAAAATACGAAGATGATGAAATCGTAGATTTCCAGTGCCCCGCCGAGGGCGGCGAGCCCCAGGGTCTTGTAGTCCGAGCGGCTGAACGGCGCCGGGCGCGAATCGGTGTTAGTCATGAAAAGAACTCTGGCACAGGCAAAAACCAAGGCGCTCATGGTCTACGCAAACGCACCGGCGGACAACCCGTTAGACCAAAGTCCCATAGTCACAAATCAGCCCCACAAAAATCCTCGGCTTGAATTAATGTTGGCGCCTGTCCAGACGGGCGGCTACTGCCCCGAAGACCACAACAAACATAAAAATCCGAGGTACCCTCCGTGGCCGCCAAGATCGAAGATAGCCGCTCCGCCCGCTTTGCCCTGCGCTGCTCAAGTTTTGCCGAACGCTGGTTTCCCGACTCCTGGGTGTTTGCTGCCCTGGCGGTGATTATCGTGGCCCTGGCCACCATGGCGATGGGAGCCAAACCCACAGACGCCGCGATGGCCTTTGGTGATGGCTTCTGGAGCCTGATCCCCTTCACCATGCAGATGGCCTTCGTGGTGATCGGCGGTTATGTGGTCGCCAGTTCGCCGCCAGCGGTGAAGCTGATCGATCGCCTGGCGAAAATCCCGAAAAACGGCCGCTCTGCCGTGGCCTGGGTCGCCCTGATTTCCATGGTCGCATCGCTGCTGAACTGGGGTCTGTCGCTTGTCTTCGGCGGCCTGCTGGTGCGCGCCCTCGCCCGCCGTACCGATCTGAAAATGGACTATCGCGCCGCCGGTGCCGCCGCCTATCTGGGTCTCGGTGCCGTGTGGGCATTGGGCCTGTCGTCGTCCGCGGCACAATTGCAGGCCAACCCGGCGAGCCTGCCGCCATCGATTCTGTCGATCACCGGGGTGATTCCATTCACCCAGACGATCTTTCTCTGGCAGTCCGGCGTGATGCTGCTGGCCTTGATCGTCATCTCGCTGATCATTGCCTACGCCACCGCCCCTGGTCCGAACTCGGCGCGCGATGCCAAGGCCTGCGGCGTCGATCCGAGTTTCAACCTGCCGCCGCTGCAACCGCGCACCCGTCCCGGCGAATGGCTGGAATACAGCCCGCTGCTGATGATCCTGCTGGTGCTGCTGGCCGGTGGCTGGCTGTTCCACGAGTTCTCGACCAAACCGGCGATCAGTGCGATTTCCGGGCTGAACACCTACAATTTCCTGTTCATCATGCTCGGCGCCCTGCTGCACTGGCGCCCACGCAGCTTTCTTGACGCCGTGGCCCGTGCGGTGCCGACCACCACCGGTGTGTTGATCCAGTTCCCGCTGTACGGCTCGATCGCCGCACTGATGACCACGGTCAAGGGCGCCGATGCGCAGACCCTGGCGCACCACATCTCGACCTTTTTCGTCAGCATCGCCTCCCACGACACCTATGCCCTGCTGATGGGCATGTACTCGGCGATCCTCGGTTTCTTCATTCCGTCCGGTGGCGGCAAGTGGATCATCGAAGCGCCGTACGTGATGCAGGTGGCCAACGACCTGAACTATCACCTGGGTTGGGCCGTGCAGATCTACAACGCCGCCGAAGCCTTGCCGAACCTGATCAACCCGTTCTACATGCTGCCGCTGCTGGGCGTGCTGGGGTTGAAGGCGCGGGACCTGATAGGCTTTTCCTTCGTGCAGTTACTGGTGCACACGCCACTGGTGCTAGTGTTGTTGTGGGCACTGGGGACGACGCTGGCGTATTTGCCGCCGGTAATGCCGTAACCATGAAAAAGGGCCGATATTGAAATCGGCCCTTTTTGTTCTGCCCTGTCTGTTTCAGTATCTGCTGGTCTTATACGCTGAAAAGGATCTGAGCATGTTCAAACTCGCGGCACTCACCCTCGCAGCCCTCACCCTGAGCACCACCGCCCACGCCGATGCCAATTTGAAGCTGGGCACTACCGAACGCGTGACCCGCCTCTTCGCCTACCCCAACAACTGCAACGTGATCTGCTTTCGCAACTGGACGCTTGAGCAAACCGTCGAGCACTACCTGACCCAGAGCGTGCAGCGCGATGGCTACGGCGACGCGAAGGTTCTGGTCAAAACCGACAATGGTCAGCTCCACGCAGAAATCATCGGCGTGCCCAACAGCTATGAAAAACCTTTGGCGGCACTGCTTGATGCCGGTGACCTGGCCTATAACGGAGCCAGCAAACTGAATGCCGACGGCAAGTGGGCGTATAGCTGGTACCTGTTCCTGCCGCTGGGCATGGCCCTGGAGAACCGCAAAAGTGTTGAGTTGCTGCACTTCCCGCCCGACTATTCGTTGACTCAGGCCCAGGATTACCTGAAGTCCGCCACTACGGATCGTTGGGCCACGCTGCTCACCGCCAATGGCATCCCGGCCGAGCAGACGCCAGGCTTTCAGACCATTGTCGACATCGCCCCTATCGCCGCCCCATCCAATGCTGGCAAGGACCTGGAGGGCGTCTACAGCTACTTCAACGACTACCAGACCACCATGGTCAAGAATGTCAGCCTGCACCCCAGCGGTGAAACATTGCCGATGGTCGCCTTCGGCGCACCGGTGCGTAGCTGGATCAAACAACAATACGGGGCGACCGTGAACGTGCTGGGCCTGGCGACAATCAGCCCGAGTGACGGGGTGAACGTGCGGGTGCTGGGTTCCAACCACCCGAGCTACATCTGGTACGCCGCCGACCCGGCGAACTATTCCGGCAACGATGCCAAGGCCAAGGCTGATGCGGCGGGCCTGAAAGTCATGGGCCAGGATTTGAGTGCCGCGTGCTGGCAGGCCGTCATGGGCCGCCAACCGGACAGCAATGCTGATGTCGAGCTGAAAACCTGCACTCAAACCTGGCAAGTGGCCGAGAAAGAAAAAACCTGCGAGCTGTTCTACACCTCGATTCGCAACCTGACGCCAGGCCAGGCAGCGGCCAAATGCTCGACGGCAGCGATTCAATTGCAGCTCAAACAGCTCAAGGCGCCAGCGCCAGCCACTGCCCTGCCCGTTCCACCGTTATAAACCGATTGCGGGCGGTCGACCTGTCAGTTATGACAGTAGACCGCTCGCGATATCTGCGAGAGGCTTGGGCCGTACCCACGTGCTGCAGCACTGACAGGATCGTCAGTCGATGGAAGTCGCAGCACCCAGCCGACAAGGATCGTTATGAGAACTCACGCCTTTCACGGAAAACACCCACATTCTGCGCAAGGTGTTTACCCCTTTTCGGAGCTGCCCGTTCGTCTGGGATTTCCGTCCCTGGCCGACTTCGAAATCATTGAAAACGCCAACGGCCAAGCCACAGCCATTGCAGCACGGCGCGAATTCCCGCGAATCACTCGTATCTGCCGGGCGTCGGGGCATTTGCTGCCCTATCGCTGCCGCCATACCCGCCAGCTCGCGCCAGGCGTGCATGTCTACGACCCGCGCTTCTGCGGACTGCTGCGACACTCCTGCGACCCCAATGTCTTTCTCGACATGAGCGAGTTGTGGTTATGGGCGCTGAAGGACATCAGCCAAGGTGACTGGCTGACCATGGACTTCGCCGCCACCGAAGACAAACTGCAACGCCAGTTCGCCTGCCAGTGCGGCTCATACGATTGCCGCGGCTGGATTACCGGCTACGACGAATCGCCAAACGCCGACGGCCAGGCGTTTCTGCAACACTGGCGTCGGCGAAGCCACGATTGACGGGCCTTATTGCGAATCGATCGGTCGCAGGCGGTACTGCGGCGGCAATTGCTCGAAGCCGCTGATGGTGGTGTTCAGGCTTTTCCAGCGACCGTCCTTGATGCCGTAGATGCAACCGTGGATCGACAGGCTCTGCCCGCGGTGCCAGGCATTTTGCACAATGCTGGTATGGGCGACGTTGGCCACTTGCTGAATCACGTTGAGTTCGCAGAGGCGGTCGACCTGTTCCTCTTCAGTGGCCAGTTTGGCGAGTTCTTCGCGCTTCTCGTAGTAGAGATCGCGAATCGAACGCAGCCAGCCGTCGATCAGGCCGAACTGGCGATCCTGCATCGAGGCGCGCACGCCGCCGCAGCCATAGTGGCCGGTGACGAGGATGTGCTTGACCTTGAGTACGTCGACTGCGTACTGAATCACCGACAGGCAGTTAAGGTCGGTGTGCAGCACCACGTTGGCCACATTACGGTGTACGAACAGATCGCCCGGTAGCATGCCGACGATCTCGTTGGCCGGCACCCGGGCATCTGAACAACCGATCCACAGATACTCAGGCGTTTGCTGGCGGGCCAGTTTGGCGAAGAAATCCGGGTCTTCCTTGGTGATCGCGTCAGCCCAACGCTCGTTGTTATCAATCAGGTCTTGTAAGTCGTGCATGCTGTAAGGCCTCAAGAAAGATGCGCTGCTTTGACAGACGACCGCCCGTCGGGGTCACGCAAGAACCGTAAGTGTTTTCGTTGGAATTCTCGTGTGTCCGGTGAGTCCACCCTAGTAAGGCCCACAGTATGAGGAATTGCCATGACTGATTCACGACGTCCGTACGATGCGGTGCAACCGGAGCCCATCGATGATAACGAAGACCGCATGGGTTCGGTGCGTGAGCTGGATTTCGATGCCGAAGAACCCGGCGCCAGAATCGGTGACGAACTGCCGGACCAGGAGCGCGAGCAACTGATGCCACGCCGGCGCGTACGTGAAGCGGGCCTGACCGGCGCCTCGACCGACGACCATCAACCTACCGACGATGACTTGAGCCCGGAAACCCTGATCCGTGAAGACGGCGCCCGGGATGCCCATGAGGCGGGCAGTGATAGCCGAGCGGATTGGGACCTGAGCATCGTCGACAAGGACGATATCGGTGGCGGGTATGGCCTGGATGAGGCTGAACTGGCGCGGCGGGATCCGATCGACAGGAAGCGTTGATTGTTGGCGTCTGACAGATCGCTTTCGCGAGCAAGCCCGCTCCCACAGGATATTTGTCGTTCACAACATTTGTACACGACACAATACCTTGTGGGAGCGGCGGTGCGACGATTCGACTTGCTCGCGAAGCTTTTTGGTCTCAATCGACCAAAGTACAGGCCATGACCACCGCATCTTCGCGCCCACCCACCGCCGGGTAGTAATCCCGACGCCGGCCGATTTCGTTGAAGCCATAGCGTTCGTACAGCTTGAACGCCGCGGTATTGCTGTCGCGCACTTCCAGGAAACACTCCCGGGCGTCGGCCTTGCAGGCAATCGACATCAAGTGCTCAAGCAAGGTCAGCCCCAGGCCCCGGCCCTGGTTTTCCGGCTTGACCGTAATGTTCAGCAGGTGCGCCTCGTCGAGGATGATCTGCACTACACCGTGGCCTACCTGTTGCTGGCCTTCGAACATCAGCCAGATCTGATACTTGCCCAGGCCATCGAGGAAAATCCCGCGAGTCCACGGGTGACTGTAAGCCGCGTATTCGATTTTCAGTACAGCTTCCAGGTCTGCCTCGGTCATCGGGCGAAACGATACAGCGTCACTCATTCGATTCTTTCCAGCGCGCCATCAGCCGACGCATGGCTTGCCACACGGCGGCCTTGCGCTGTGGCTCTTCCATTAATAATTCCAGGCCCGGCACCGCCCAGGCCGCGCCCAGTCCTTCGATCTGCAACTCGCGATTGAATGCCCCGGCATCCGCCTCACCGGCAAACCGCACCGCGGGCAGGCCGATCAGCCACAAGCAGGCGCATGGCGTTTCTTCCATCCGCACGGAAAGGAAACCCTGTACGAAGTCCCGCGCGGCTTCCGGTCCCTGATCCATCGTGCCACGCACCAGCAGCGGCCAGCGTACCGGCTCACCGACGATCTGCGGGCTGTCCGGCAGACCGGCGGCGCGCAGCATGTCCTTGAGCAGCAGGTAGGCAGGATCGCGGGTCTGGAAGGATTCGCCTGTGGGTAACTCCACCAGCAGCAGGCAGCGCCCGGCCCGCAGCAATTGCAGGGCGAAACGCGGGGGCGGCACGATCGGCGCCTTGACCACCACGGGCGCTTCTTCGGCCTCTTCCACCGGTTTGGCACCGGTGCGCGTGCTTGCCAGCGATGGCCGCGGTACTTCGATCTTCGCCCGCTCGGCCGGCCTGACCACCGGCGCTACGGGCGTTTCAGCCACGACAGCCGGCACGACAGGCGCGAGCGCAACTGGCTCGGGCGTCTCCAGCAGTTCGGGCCGCGACGGCGCAGCAAAGGGCAATTCGGTGCGCGGCAGCCAGTTGACCACCTGCATGGCGGCCAGATAAGCGCGACGACGGGACTCGATAAGCAAAGGTCGGCCACTTGTGGATAACTAAAGTGCGCTGATTCTACCGCCGTTCGCTGAAGATCGCCCGCAGTTGATCGATGCACCTTACCGAAAAGAAGGCGACAGTCCGTCCCGAGAGTGAATCGCATTGCCCCCGATGCAGTACAATCGCGGCTTTTAATCGCCAACCAGCCGGCCATTCCGATGATCGAACCCAAGCGCGTCTTGCGCGCCCTCGCTGAACACTGGGCACTTCTGGAGCCACTGTGCGAGCACTTCGACCAAGGCACACTGAGCCTGAACGAACTGCGCACGCAACTGGCCGCCCAGCAACTCGACAGTACGCCGCAGGACATCACCAGCCTGCTGGATGTGTGGATTCGCCTCGACATCCTGGTTCCCGTGGCCAAAAGCCCGAACCGTTTCGAGCTCAATGCGCAGATTCACGACTTCCTCGCCTATCTGCGCCGTGAACACCGTCTGGGCCTGTGCCTGGAGATCGAAGCCTACCTGCGCCACCTGGAGCGTCTGGCCGGCTATATCCAGGACGCGTTCGATATCCGCGACGGCAATGACCTCGCCCGCCAGTTACGCCTGCTCGACATGCGCGTGCGTGACGTGCTGAAAAAACTCGATAACGACGAACAGGCACTGGTGGCTGTCGCCGAACGGGCGAAAACCAGCGACCGGCAGATTCCGTTGCGCCAGCGTTACGCTGAAGTGCTGGCGACCTGGGACGAATACGTCGAGCCGATGATTGATCTTGTGAACGCCGACGGCGCCTTCGAACAAGGCGTGCGCAAGGTCGAAACCGTCCTGCTGAAGATGCTCAGCGAACAGCAACGCCTCGGCCACCTGGTCGACGACGACATGCTGCTGCGCACCCACGCGCGCATCCTCGAAATGCAGACCAGCGCCCAGTTGACCCTGCGTCATGCCCGCGAATTGCTGTTGCCGCTGCGTGAAGAAGCCCGCCGGCACAACGCCGTGACCCGCGGCGCGGCGCTGGCCTTGTCGATGATCCGTCGCAAGGGCCTCGACGCGGTGCCACAAGCGGCAATGCCGATGTTCACCCGCCCGCAGAGCACCTTCCTTGGCAGTGCCAGTCAGGTCGAAGCCTACGTTTATGCCCTGGCGCGTTTCGAACCGAAACCGGCGCGCTTCCCCAAGGCGCACAAGACCCACAAGGGCGGCGATGCACCACGAGCGCCGCGCACGGTTCGGGAAATGCTCGAACGCTGCGAAGACGCCTTGCCGATGCCAGACCTGATGACCTGGCTGCTGGAGCAGGAACCGGACGGCGCCACCGACGAATTGCTGTACTGGTTCTCGCGCCTGTCGCGGGAAAAACGCTTCACGCGCGAGCGTCTGGAACGTCGCGAATACCATACCCACGAGCATCAGGTCAGCCTGCGCTCCTTCGCCCTGCTCTCGGTCAGCGATGACGCCGCCGAGAATTCTGCGAGCATCCCAAATGCATCTTGATCTTTCCGAACTGTCCCAACTGGCGCCGATTTTTCGCGAGCTGTTCAAGGGTTACCACGTCAGCCGCCGCGATCCGGAGCTGTACGCACAGTTGTCGAACTTCCAGGACCAGTACCGCACGCTGTTCAAGGCCCTGGGCTTCGAACTGGTCTGCGACACCCGCGGCTTCTACTACTTCGTGCCGGACCTCGCGGCGGCGGCGGTGAACAAGACCGCCCAGCGTCTGGCGCTGTTCACCTTCATCCTCGTCGAGCACCTGGCCGATCAGGGCCGCGACCCGATCGCCGTGCTCGACGGCGGCAGCCTGGGGCGTGATGAGTTGCCGTCGCTGCTGGAAAAATACCGCGACCTGTTCATCCAGGCCGAAGTGCAGACCCAGGACGAACTGGAAGAAAAGATCATGCGCCGCATGACCCAGCTCGGTTTCGCCAGCGAAGAAAACGGCGTCTACCGTTTCCTGCCGCCGATGCACCGCTTCCTCGATGTGTGCCTGTCGGTGCAACAGGACCGCGATCTGGCTGCCAGCCTGCACAGCGTCCTGCCGTTGCCGGTACCGGTGCTGATCGACGAAGACAGCGACGAAAAACTGCTGCAGACCGACGACCCGCTGGACCTCGCGGAATTTGAGGATGAAAGCGAAGAAGATGCCTTGGCCCGCGCCATCGCCGAAGAACAGGAGCTCGACGCATGAGCAAGGAACGTTACGGCATCCGCCGCTTTGCCCTTCTGAATACCGCCGGCTACAGCCTTGGCCTGTTCCCGCTGGAAGAACCGCTGTCGGTGTACGGCGCAAACAACCTCGGTAAATCCGCCTCGATCAACGCCTTGCAGTTCCCGATCCTGGCGCGCATGTCGGACATGAGCTTCGGCAAGTACAGCCTGGAACAATCCCGGCGCTTCTACTTCGCCTCGGACACCAGCTACATCCTGGTCGAAGTGAACCTGCCCCACGGCCCCCATGTGATCGGTGTGGTCGGTCGCGGCCCGGGTGGCGGTTTCGGTCACCAGTTCTTTGCTTACGCCGGCAAACTGGACCTGGCCCACTACCAGAAAAACGACACCTGCCTGCGCCAGAAAGAACTGTTCACCAACCTTGAACGCGAAGGCCTGAAGGCCTACGAACTCAAGCCGGATGAACTGCGCCGTTTGCTGGTCGGTGGCCACACTTCGATCCCGCTGGACCTGACGCTGATCCCGCTGCGCTCCACCAGCGAGCAAAGCCTGAAGACCTTCCGCGCGCTGTTCATCAACCTGCTGCACATGCGCGAAATCACCGCGGCCAAGCTCAAGCAGCTGTTCCTCGATGCCTTCGAGCACAGCCTGCGTTCCGGCAGCGTCGATTACATTGCCGCGTGCGAAGAAGCGTTCCGCGATGTGCGACGCATGGAGCAGGACTACAACTCGCTGGTCGCCGCCGGCCCCTTGGTCGAAGCCCTGGCCAACGGCGTGAAGCAACGCGATATCCTGCGCGGCAAACTGCACCGGATCTCGCCATTGCTCGACTCCTTGCTCGGCACCTGGTCGGACTACGCGAGTGCGCGCAAAGAAGAGCTGACCATTCAGGCCGAACACTACCGCAACGAGCAGGATGCCCTGCAAAACGACCAGCGCGGTGGTACTCAGGAACTGATGCGCCTGGAGCGGGAAATCACCGGCATCCAGCGCTGGCTCGGCGAATTGTCGGTGCTCAAGCATCGCTTTGCCCTGGTCGATGACGTCAAGGTGCTGGAACAGCAACTGCTGGCCGCGAAGGACGCCCACGACGAACTGGCCGGTGCACTGGCACAATCGCGCCAGTTCAGCGCCGAAGACCTGGACGAGCGCCTGCGCGACCTGGAAAAACGCCTGAAGTCGGTCAAGCAGCAACTCGATCACGCCGATAACAACAGCTACGCCCGTCTGCGCGAAGAGTTCTCGCAGCAAGACGTCGAACGCCTGATGCGCCTGTTCAACAGCGCACTGTTCAGCCTGCCGCTGGGTGAACACGGCATCACCCTTGACGACGATGGCGAATGGGTCAAATCCGTGGAGTTGATCCTCGACGGTTTCAAAGGTGAACGCTTCGAGGTGCCGGGCCTGTCCATCGACATCTCGCACATCGAACCACCGGCGTTACAGGCCCTGGCTGACCGCGCAGCCCTGCGCGACCAGAAAGAACGCCTGGAAAAAGAACTCAAGCAACTGAAAACCCAGCAGGCCGTGGCTGCCGACCGCGCCGCGAGCAAGACCCAGACCGAAGTGCTGTACCAGCAAGTGCTGGATGCGCAGAAAGCCCTGGAAGATTTCCGTCGCGCGCAAACCCTGAGCGCCGAAGAAGGCGACAAGCTGGAACAGATGGCGCAGATGGAAGCCGCGCAGGACGAATTGAAGCGTTCCAGCGATGCCTTTACCGAGCGCGTCCAGCAACTGTCGGCCAAGCTGCAACTGGTCGGCCGGCAGATCGGCGACATGGAAGCCAAGCAACGCACCCTCGACGACGCCCTGCGCCGCCGTCAGTTGTTGCCGGCGGACCTGCCGTTCGGCACACCGTTCATGGACCCGATCGACGACTCCATGGACAACCTGCTGCCACTGCTCAATGACTATCAGGACAGCTGGCAAGGCCTGCTGCGGGCCGATGGCCAGATCGAAGCGCTGTACGCCCAGGTGCGCCTCAAGGGCGTGGCCAAGTTCGACAGCGAAGACGATATGGAGCGTCGCCTGCAACTGTTGATCAACGCCTATGCGCACCGTACCGACGAAGCCCTGACCCTGGGCAAGGCTCGCCGTGCCGCCGTGACGGACATCGCCCGGACCCTGCGCAACATCCGCAGCGACTACGACAGCCTCGAACACCAGCTGGCACTGTTCAACCGCGAGATCAACAAACGTCAGGTCTCCAACCTGCAAAGCTTCCGCATCGTGCTCGCACCGAACAAGGAAGCGCTCAAGCACATTGACCAGATCATCCACAGCGCCGGTCAGTACGAGGAAGGCGAAACCCTGTCGGTCTTCGACCTCAGCCAAAGTGCCGAGCAGGACAACAAGAACGAAGAGGCCAAGGAATACCTGGCACGGCTGGTGGCGGCCAACCACAACCAGCTCGGCCTCAAGGACTTGTTCGAACTGGCGTTCGAAATCACCAAGGTCAACGGCCAGCCGGTGATCCACACTGACATCGACGGCGCGGCGTCCAACGGCACCACCATGACCATCAAGGCGCTGACCAACATGTACTTGTTGCTGCACTTGATGGACCGTGACCAGGCCGGTCGCGTGCGCCTGCCGTACTACCTCGACGAGGCGGCGGACATCGATGAGAAGAACCAGGCCGCATTGCTGGAAACCAGCCTGCAACTGGGCTTCGTGCCGATCCTGGCTAGCGTGAAGCCGCAGGTCTGCGCCAGTGTCGCCATCGACCTGGAAGGCGGCAGCGGGCCTAACGGGATCTACATCGACGAGGCGGACTGGAAGTACATCCGACGTCACGACCAGGTGAAGGCGACAGTCAACGAACAAGCAGATGAACCGGAGCTGGACGCGGTCTGACGCTTGAATCGAAGGCAATGAAAAGGCCGCGGTCCAATGGATTGCGGCCTTTTTTCTGGCAACTGAAAACTTTCAGTGAATTTCAGGGCCTCTTCGCGGGCAAGCCCGCTCCCACAGGAAATTGGGTGTACACAATATTTGCGACCAACCAAGAACCCTGTGGGAGCGGGCTTGCCCGCGAAGGCGTCATCACTGACGCCACACAACCCTCAGACTATTTACCGAGGGAAATCTTCGGTGCCCAGGTCAGCCATTCCTCTTCGAACTTGTCGAACAGCGCGAACGTCTGCTCCGGTTGCGCCGGGTTGCCCATGCGCTCGCCGTCCGGCGTGGCAAAGGCGACACCGCCCTGAATCATCGTCTCCAGGGATTCAGTACGCACCGTTGCACCTCTGAACAGGCCGACATCGAAGTCGAATCCGCTGGTGTTCCAGAACCGGGTGCCGCTGCGTACCAGTGGCGCGTACTTCGGCTCGATCAGGATATGTATCAGGACACGGTCAGCGGTCTGACCCAGTTCATAACCCGTCACCTTGCCCACGGTGATTTCGCGATACGTCACCGGCACGCCGGCTTTCAGCGATCCACGACGAGCGGCGCTCAGTACCAGACTCAGTCCCGCCTCCTGCTTCGCCGTTTCCGGCACAGTGGCCAAAGCCACGAAGTTCTTCTGCGGCCCAAGATTCTTCGGCGCCGGTTGCACCTCGATGTATTGCCCGGTCACCAGGGTTTCGAGGTTGGAGGTCTTGATCAAACCCAGCTCAGGCTTGACCACCCAGAACTGACTACCGACCCGGGCAATGCGCTCCGGCACTTCCGTAATCCGCGCGGTCAGCAGCACCGATTGCAGATCCTCGCTGAGATCAACGCCTTCCACCTTGCCGACATCCAGACCCTTGAAACGAATCGGAGTGCCGGTACGCAAGCCATCAGCACGATCCAGCCTGATCGTGATGACTTCGCCTTTTTGCGTGGCATCGTCATGGCTGGCGAACAAGCGGAAGCGTGGAATGCGCTTCTGCAGCGGCGCCTTGGCTTCCGGGGTTTCAAACGCGATACCGCCGGCCATCAAGCTTTGCAGCGATTCACTTTTGACTTGAATCCCACCGGTCAGTCCGCCCGTGAGCGTGATGCCGCTGGCATTCCAGAAACGTGTCGAAGCGTTGACCAGATCCTCGTACTCCTTCTCGATGTGCACGCCGATGATCAACTGCTTCTTGGTGCGCGAGAACTGATAGCTCTGTACCGAACCGACCTTGACCTGCTTGTAGAGAACCGGGCTGCCGACTTCCAGCGAGCCGAGATTTTCCGTGAACAACACCAGGTGCAGACCAGGTGCACGCAGATCCAGCGGAGGCGCCTTGGCCCGTGCCACGAACTCCCGTTGTGGCGCCGCCCCCTTGTCGCCAGGGCGCACAGCGATGTAGTTACCTTTGACCAGCGCTTCCAGGCCGGTGATCCCCGCCAGGGAAATCGACGGTTTGACCACCCAGAATTGCGTACCGTCCACCAGGTAATCTTCGGCCAACGGGTCCATCGTCAATTCGGCGGTGGCCCCGGACAGATCGGGATCGACCTTCAGCGCCTTGAGATTGCCGACCTGAATGCCTTTGTACATCACCGGCGTACGACCGGCCTGCAAGCCTTCGAAGTCGCTGAGCTTGACCTTGACCCGGATACCGGCCGCCGCTGCATCGAAGTCTTCGTAGAGCCTGAACGGCAGGCTTGGATCAGTAGGCGGGCTGTCCTTGCGGTTTTCAGGTGTAGCGAACGCAATACCACCGGCGACGATGCTGGCCAACGACTCGCTGCGCACCTTCACACCCGACAGGTTGGCATCGATGCTGATGCCGCTGGCGTTCCAGAAACGCGTATGTTTGCGCACCAGTTTGGCGTAGGTCGGCTCGATGAAAACCTTGAGCTCGACGGTGCTCTGATCTTCGGAGAGCACGTAACTCTTGATCTGCCCCACCTTGATCTGTTTGTAGAACACCGGGCTGCCGCGGTTCAACGAACCCAGGCGATCAGCCTTGATGGTCAGGTGCAGACCCGGTTGGGCATCGGAGAGCGGTGGCTCCTGAGCCAGGGCCTTGAACTTGCGAACCGGCTCACCCTCGCCCGGACTGATTGCAACGTAGTTACCCGAAACCAGCGTCTCAAGACCCGTAATGCCGGCCAGCGTCACGCTCGGCTTGACCAGCCAGAAGCGCGTGCTGGTTCGCAGGTATGGCTCTACGTCCTTGTTCATTTCGATGCTGGCAATCACACCTTTGGAACTGCCCTCGTCATCGAGCTTGAGGTTTTTGACCTTGCCGACCGACATGCCCTTGTAGACGACTTCCGTCTTGTTGGCCTGAATGCCTTCGCCACTTTCAAAGCGCACCTGAATCTCGATGCCATTCTCGGTGTAAGCACGCCAGCCGAGCCAGCCACCGATCATCAAGGCGATCAGGGGCAACACCCAAATGGCAGACCAGTTGGAGGCCGGTCGGGTTTTCGCTACAGGCAAATCAGTCATGGTCGTCGTCCGACTCCGTGTTATCCCAAATCAGTCGGGGATCGAAAGTTACGGCGGCAAGCATCGTCAGAATCACCACAGTGGCGAAAGCGATGGCGCCAAGATTGGCTTCAATGCTGGCAAGCCGTCCAAAATTCACGACCGCCACCAGGATGGCGATCACAAAGATATCGAGCATCGACCAGCGGCCGATGAACTCGATGAAGCGGTACATCCAGATACGCTGGCGAGCCGAAAGGGGCTGACGACGCTGCACGGAAAACAGCAGTAATGCGATGCCTACCAGCTTGAAGGTGGGCACCAGGATACTGGCGATAAACACCACGGCCGCAATGGGGAACATTCCGTAGTGCATCAACTCGATCACACCGGCCATGATCGTGCTGGGCGCACCTTTGCCCAAGGAGTTCACGGTCATAATCGGCAACAAATTGGCCGGTATGTAGAGAATGGCGGCGGTAATCAGCAATGCCCAGGTCCGTACCAGGCTGTTCGGGCTGCGAGCATGCACCAGCGCTCCGCAGCGCGTACAAACTTGCTCATCGGTATCAGCTTCCTGCCTGTTCAATTCATGACACTCCTTGCAAATCAGAATGCCTGCATCAATCGCCCGCATGGGCATCCTCTCCTGATAATGCTTGCCAGATCTGGTGAGGCGACATCACGACTTCCAGCCAGACTTGAATCAGCAACAAACCAATGAAGCACGCCAGGCCGAGGCCTACGGTGATTGCTGCCATATCTGCCAGCTTGACGATCGCTACGAGTACACCCATGAAGTAAACCTCGAGCATCCCCCATTCGCGTATATGGTGATAAATGCGATAGAGCAACAGGCCGTAGCTGCGTCCGACATCAAAACGGATGCTCAACAATACGGCCAATTGGCACAGTAGCTTGAGCAGCGGAATCCCCATGCTGCACAGGAACACGATCACTGAAACGCTTTGCATGCCTGTGTCAAAAAGCGCGACAACACCGCTCCAGACCGTGTCTTGCGAAGATTGCCCGAGCAGATTGAGTTGCATGATGGGTAAAAAGTTCGCCGGAATAAACAACAGCAGGGCGGCAATGACCAGGGCAAGGCTGCGCTGTACGACGTTGTAGCGATTGGCATAAAGCTCGTAGCCACAGCGCGGGCACAGGGCTTTTTCGCCATGGGCGAGTACTGGCTTACGCATGAGCAGGTCGCACTCATGACAGGCAACCAGATTGTCTAGCGGTAATTCTGACAGCCCTTGGGCGTCAACCGGATCCGGCATAAAGGCTCTGAGTCTGAAAAAGTTGGCCCTATTCTAGTGCCATGAACTGAAAATAACTGTGCAAAATGTGCAACAGCCAGCCCTGTTTTTTCACGCACAAAAACAAAACCCCTACCTGCGTACGCAGATAGGGGTTTCGGAATTTAATCTTGACGATGACCTACTCTCACATG
>NZ_JBGLYV010000064.1:0-33156 GCF_047304225.1 Pseudomonas sp. Pseusp3
CCCCCGGCGTTACACCGTAATGGCTGGCGAGGTTGACACCAGCGAGGTCGATGGTCTGATTCGGCGCGGCGCCGGCCATGGCGCTGACATCGATGCTGGTCACCGTCGATGGGCCGCTGCCGGTGACGGTGAAGTGCAGGTAGTCATCCAGCGAAGCCGTGGTGCCGTTTTCCCCTTGCAGCAGCTGCGACAGGTCGAGCTTGTCGGTGCCGGGCGTGAAGTCGGTGATCACATCGTGGCCACTGTTGCCCTTGAGCCACTGGAACGTATCGGCCCCTGCCCCGCCGGTGAGGGTGTTGTTGCCCAGGTCACCGATCAACAAGTCATCGCCGCCCCCGCCATTGAGGATGTCGTTGCCCAGGCCGCCGTTGATCACGTTGTTATTGTTGTCACCGGTCAGGGTGTCGTTGAAGTTCGACCCGACCAGGTTTTCGATGCCGGTCAGGGTGTCCGTGCCTGCGCCGAGGGTGTTTTGCGCACCGGCCAGGCTGAGGTTGACGGTTACCCCGGCGGTGGCGTGAGAGAAACTGGCCGTGTCGATGCCTGTGCCGCCATCGAGGATGTCATTGCCCGGGCCGCTGTAGAGCCAATCATTGCCGGCGCCGCCGTGCAGCTCGTTGTTGCCGGAGCCGGCGGTGAGCACATCGTTGCCGTCGCCGGCATTGATGATGTTGTTGCCCGTGCCCGCCACCAGTATGTCATCCCCGCTGGTGCCGGTGAGGGTGTGCCCATCCTGATAGCTGATGGTCAGGTTGGCCGAGTCGCTGCCGCCATGGTTGTCGTTGGCGGTGTAGGTGCCGTGGTAGTCCGGGGTGACATCGTGTGCCCCGGCGTAGTTGACGGTCATGGTCAGCTGATAGTTTTCCGCCGCATTCGTATTGCCGTTACCGGGGTCGGTGATGTTGGTCATGTGGATCTGGTAAGTGCCGTCCGCGCTTGCGGTGATGGTGCCGCCATCGGCGATGTTTACGAACGCCCCGCCGTTGAGCGAATACTCCATCGTGATGTGTCCGCTCGCCAGGTTGTGATCGAGGTTGAGCGTCTCACCTTGTTTCAGCTTGACTGTGATGAGGTCTTCATCGTTGGCATTGGAGTTGGACACCGCACCAAGATAGCCACTGACCACCAGCACCGCCGTCATCGCCGCCGTGTTAGCCGCAAAGGCATTGCGCACGTCTGACAGATTCTGGTTGGCGCTGTTGTTGTTGGTGCCGGCGAAGCTGATCGCGCCGGTACCGGTGAAGTCCGCGCCCCTCGCTATCCAGCCTGTGTTGAACGAGGTTGGTGTCGCCGAGAGTTGATCGCCGTTGGGGTCGGTGTCGTTGGCCAGCAACAGTTCACCCGGCACCACGATGGTGCCCGAAAGCACGTTGGTGATGACGTTATCATCGGCGGCCACCGGCGGCGCGTTCGGTATGACTTTGACCGTCAGGGTGGAACTGGCCAGGTCACCGTCGTTGTCGCTGGCGGTAAATCCGATGTTTTCGGTGATCAACACCGACGTGGTTTTCTGCGAAATGTAGGCGTATTCACCGGTGTCGAGATTGATCTGCAAGGTACCGCTGTTGTTGGTGGCAATGCTCAACGTGTTGTCCACGGTGTTGAAGGTGCCGTGGTTGGGCCCGCCGCTGAAGTTCAGCGAGCCCTGATTGCTGTTGCCGCTTGGATCGTAGGTGTACGTGGTGCCGTCCACCGTGATGGTTTTGATGAAGCCGCCATCGGCGCCGAATGAACCGCCCTCGCCCAGTAGCGAACCGGTCACCGGCGCGCCGATTACAGTGCCGGACAGCACCGAGTTGAGCTGGTTGAGATCGGTCACCACCACCGCATTTGTATCGGTGTGGCTGCTGCCGTCATAGGCCAGTGGATTGAGGTTGGCGTTGGTCACGCCGCTGCCCAGGCCGATCGCGTAGTTCTTGATGTTGTTGGCATCGAGGAAGGCTTTCAGCGCGGTTTCGTCGGCGCTGCCGATTTCCTGGCCGGCGGTGGGCTTGCCGTCGGAAAAGAAGTAACCGACGTTTTGCGCACCGGTCAATTTGCCCGAGGTGTTGAACGCGGTCTGCATGGTCGCCACGGCCGCGTCGTAGTTGGTGCCGCCGTTCGCGGTGAGGCCGGCCAGCAGTGTCTTGGCGGTCGCGACATCGACCCACACCGAAGTCCTGTCGGTGGCGCTGCTGCTGAAGGTGACGAGCTGCACTTTCACATCGCCCAGGTCATCGTATTTATCCAGCAAGGCACTGATGGCCTGCTTGGCCAGATCCAGCCGCGACAGGCCCGACACGCCGGAAGGATCGGCCATGCTGCCGGAGACGTCGAGCACGATCAGCAGGTTGGAGTCGATCTCCACCGCCGCCACCGAGCGATCCGTTGCCACCGCCTTGGGCACGTCATCGACAATATTGACCACGATTGTGCTGGTGCTGCTGTTACCCAGCGCATCGGTGGCTTTGTAGGTGAAGCTTTCACTCAGGCTGTTCGGCCCGTCGTTGGCATTCGGCGAAGTTTTTGGTGCCGAGGTCAGGGTGTAGGTGTAGCTGCCGTCGGGGTTGAGCAGGATCTGCCCGTAGGTGCCGGTGGCGCTGCCGACCAGGGTGTAGGTGAGCGTGCCACTGCCACCCGAGACCGAACCGACCAGTGTGCCGGACGCGGTTTCGCCGGTGTTGCCCGGGTCGCTGCCGGTAACCGTACCCGCTGCCAGGTCCTGGCCGTCCTTGCTCAGGTCGAGGGCCTTTTCGTAAACCGTCACATCGCTATCGGGGTTGGCCTTGATAGCGCTATTGGCAACGTCGATGGTGATGGTGGTAGTGCTTTCATCGCCATCGGAATCGCGCACGGTGTAGGTGAACGTATCAGTGGCCCCCGCATCGCCGACCGAATTCTGATTGCTGTGATACACCGCGTTGCCGTTGGCATCGAGGGTCAGGTAGCCATAGGTGCCGTTGATCTGGTTGCCCAGCCCGCCGATCGCCGACGTCGAGGTATTGCTTCCGGCGCGCACGCCGACCACCGTCGCCGGACCATCGGCGCCGCTGACGTCGTTGCCCAGCACACTGATGTTGACGGTGCCGCCCTCCACTACCGACGACGAGTCAGGTTTGGCGCTCGGCAGGTCATCGATGATGTTGACGTTGATCTGCCCGGTCATCGTGTCGCCATCCGTATCGGTGGCGACGACGTTGAAGCTCTCGGGGAGGCTGTTGGCGCCGTTGGCAGATGGGTGCGCTTCGTTATCGTTGAGGGTGTAGCTGTAGCTCACGACACCGGTCACGGCGTTGAAGCCGGTGATGGTCAGTGTGCTGCCCAATGGCGTGACGGCGGTCTGCGGGAAGCCGGCGGCCACGCCACCGCTGACCACGGCAATGCCGCCGACGGTGAGGGTTTGCAGGCCATCGAGGGCGGTCACGGTGAAGGTGCCGTTCTGGGTCAGGGCCGACACGCTTGGGCTGCTGCCATCGCTGAGGTTTTTTTCGTAGACCGTCAACTCACCGCCATAGACGTCGAGGCCGTTGAGGACCACCGGATCATCATTGTTGTAGACATTCAGCACCAGGTTGGCGGTGCTGCTGTCGCCGTCCGAGTCGGTGAGGGTGTAGGTGAAGGTTTCACTGCCATTGCCACCGCCGTGCAACGCCTTGAAGTCGGCATCGCTGGTGTTCAGCGTATAGGTGTAGGTGCCATTGGCATTCAGCACCAGGGTGCCGTAGGTGCCGGTGAAAGTGCCGGGGGTGATCGGGCCGGCGTTTGCGCCGAGCGCAACCCGGTCGGCGCCTTGCACGTCGTTGCTCAGCACGTTGCCGCTGAGGGTCAGCAGGGTTTCCGACGCGGTACTGGCGTTGCTGTCGTACACGCCTTTGGGCAGGTCGTCGACGATGTTGACGTCCAGTGAACCGGTGGCGGTGGTGCCGTTGTCGTCGACCACGGTCACGGCGAACTGCTCAGGCAAGGTGTTGGCGCCGTTGGCCGTCGGGTGCGCTTCGTTATCGTTGAGGGTGTAGCTGTAGCTCACGACACCGGTCACGGCGTTGAAGCCGGTGATGGTCAACGTGCTGCCCAGCGGGGTGGTGATCGATTGCGGGAAGCCGGCGGCCACGCCACCGCTGACCACGGCAATGCCGCCGACGCTCAGGGTCGTTACACCGTCCAGGGCCGTGACGGTGAAGGTGCCGCTCTGGGTCAGGGCCGGCGTGTTGGGGTTGCTGCCGTCGCTGAGGTTTTTTTCGTAGACCGTCAGCTCACCGCCATACACGTCGAGGCCGTTGAGGACCACCGGATCATCGTTGTTGTAGACATTCAGCACCAGGTTGGCGGTGCTGCTGTCGCCGTCGGCATCGGTGATGGTGTAGGTGAAGGTTTCGCTGCCGTTGCCACCGCCGTGCAACGCCTTGAAGTCGGCATCGCTGGGGTTCAGCGTGTAGGTGTAGGTACCGTTGGCATTCAGCACCAAAGTGCCGTAAGTCCCGGTGAAGGTGCCGGGGGTGATCGGGCCGCTGTTTGCGCCGACCGTTACCCGGTCAGCGCCTTGCACGTCGTTGCTCAGCACGTTGCCGCTGAGGGTCAGCAGGGTTTCCGAGGCCGTGCCATTGCTGTCGTACACGCCTTTGGGCAGGTCGTCGACGATGTTGACGTCCAGTGAACCGGTCGCGGTGGTGCCGTTGTCGTCGACCACGGTCACGGCGAACTGCTCAGGCAGGCTGTTGGCGCCGTTGGCAGTCGGGTGCGCTTCGTTATCGTTGAGGGTGTAGCTGTAGCTCACCACACCGGTCACGGCGTTGAAGCCGGTGATGGTCAACGTGCTGCCCAGCGGGGTGGTGACCGATTGCGGGAAGCCGGCGGCCACGCCACCGCTGACCACGGCAATGCCGCCGACGCTCAGGGTCGTCACGCCGTCCAGCGCGGTCACGGTAAACGTGCCGCTCTGGGTCAGCGCCGGTGCATCCGGGCTGCTGCCATCGCTGAGGTTTTTTTCGTAGACCGTCAGCTCACCGCCATACACGTCGAGGCCGTTGAGGACCACCGGATCATCATTGTTGTAGACATTCAGCACCAGGTTGGCGGTGCTGCTGTCGCCGTCCGAGTCGGTGATGGTGTAGGTGAAGGTTTCGCTGCCATTGCCACCGCCGTGCAGGGCTTTGAAGTCCGTGTCGTTGGGGTTCAGCGTGTAGATGTAGGTACCGTTGGCATTCAGCACCAAAGTGCCGTAGATGCCGGTGAAGGTGCCGGGGGTGATCGGGCCGCTGTTTGCGCCGACCGTTACCCGGTCAGCGCCTTGCACGTCGTTGCTCAGCACGTTGCCGCTGAGGGCCAGCAGGGTTTCCGAGGCCGTTGAAGCATTGCTGTCGTACACGCCTTTGGGCAGGTCGTCGACGATGTTGACGTCCAGTGAACCCGTGGCGGTGGTGCCGTTGTTGTCGACCACGGTTACGGCGAACTGCTCAGGCAGGCTGTTGGCGCCGTTGGCGGTCGGGTGGGCTTCGTTGTCGTTGAGTGTATAGCTGTAGCTCACCACACCAGTCGCCGCATTGAACCCGGTGATGGTCAGCGTGCTGCCCAGCGGGGTGGTGACCGATTGCGGGAAACCCGCCGCCACACCGCCGCTGACCACGGCGATGCCGCCCACGCTCAGGGTGGTCACTCCGTCCAGCGCGGTCACAGTAAAGGTGCCGCTCCGGGTCAGGGCCGGTGCGTCCGGGTTGCTGCCGTCGCTGAGGTTTTTTTCAAAGACGGTGAGTTCGCCGCCCTCGACGTTCAAACCGTCAATCGTGATCGAGTCATCATTGTTGTGGATCTGCAGCACGAGGTTGGCCGTGCTGCTATCGCCGTCCGCATCGGTGAGGGTGTAGGTGAAGGTTTCGCTGCCGTCGCCGCCACCGTGCAGGGCTTTGAAGTCGGCATCGCTGGTGTTCAGTGTGTAGATGTAGGTGCCATTGGCATTCAGTACCAGGGTGCCGTAGGTGCCGGTGAAAGTGCCGGGGGTGATCGGGCCGCTGTTTTCGCCGAGCGTTACCCGGTCGGCGCCTTGCACATCATTGCTCAGCACGTTGCCATTGAGGGTCAGGAGGGTTTCCGAGGCGGTACTGGCGTTGCTGTCGTACACGCCTTTGGGCAGGTCGTCGATGATGTTGACGTTGATCTGCCCGGTCGAACTGTCGCCGTCCGTATCGGTGGCCACAACGTTGAAGTTCTCGGTGAGGCTGTTGGCGCCGTTAGCCGTTGGATGGGCTTCGTTATCGTTGAGGGTGTAGCTGTAGCTCACCACACCGGTCGCGGCGTTGAACCCGGTAACGGTCAGCGTGCTGCCCAATGGCGTGGTGATCGATTGCGGGAAGCCGGCGGCCACGCCACCGCTGACCACGGCGATGCCGCCGACAGTCAGGGTTTGCAGGCCATCGAGGGCGGTCACCGTGAAGGTCCCGCTCTGGGTCAGGGCTGGTGCGTCCGGGCTGCTGCCGTCGCTCAGGTTTTTCTCGTAGACCGTCAGCTCGCCGCCATACACGTTGAGGCCGTTGAGGAGCACCGGATCATCGTTGTTGTAGATGTTCAGCACCAGATTCGCGGTGCTGGTATCGCCGTCCGAATCGGTGAGGGTGTAGGTGAAGGTTTCGGTGCCGTCGCCACCGCCGTGCAGGGCTTTGAAATCCGCATCGTTGGGGTTCAGCGTGTAGGTGTAAGTGCCGTTGGCATTGAGCACCAGGGTGCCGTAGGTGCCGGTGAAGGTCCCGGGGGTGATCGGGCCGGCGTTTTCGCCGAGCGTTACCCGGTCGGCGCCTTGCACGTCGTTGCTCAGCACGTTGCCGTTGAGGGTCAGCAGGGTTTCCGAGGCGGTACTGGCGTTGCTGTCGTCCATCCCCTTCGGCAGGTCGTCGACGATGTTGACGTCCAGCGAACCGGTCGTGGTGGTGCCGTTGTCATCGACCACGGTCACGGCGAACTGCTCAGGCAAAGTGTTCGCGCCATTGGCCGTCGGATGCGCTTCGTTATCGTTGAGGGTGTAGCTGTAGCTGACCACGCCGGTTGCGGCGTTGAAGCCGGTGATGGTCAGCGTGCTGCCCAGCGGGGTGGTGATCGATTGCGGGAAGCCGGCCGCCACGCCGCCGCTGACCACGGCGATGCCGCCGACGCTCAGGGTCGTTACACCGTCCAGGGCAGTGACGGTGAAGGTGCCATTCTGGATCAGCGCCGCGGCATCCGGTGCACTGCCGTCGCTGAGGTTTTTCTCGAAGACGGTCAACTCGCCCCCCTCGACGTTCAAACCGCCAATCGTGACCGGGTCATCGTTGTTGTGGATCTGCAGCACCAGGTTGGCCGTGCTGCTGTCGCCATCGGCATCCGTCAGCGTATAGGTGAAGGTCTCCGTCGCACTGCCGCCACCGTGCAGGGCCTTGAAGTCGGCATCGCTGGTGGTGAGGGTGTAGGTGTAAGTGCCGTTGGCGTTGAGCACCAGGGTGCCGTAGGTGCCGGTGAAAGTGCCGGGGGTGATCGGGCCGGCGTTTTCGCCGAGCGTTACCCGGTCGGCGCCCTGCACGTCGTTGCTCAGCACGTTGCCATTGAGGGTCAGCAGGGTTTCCGAGGCGGTGCTGGCGTTGCTGTCGTCCACACCCTTCGGCAAGTCGTCGACGATGTTCACGTCGAGTGAACCGGTGGTGGTGGTGCCGTTGTCGTCGACCACGGTCACGGCGAACTGTTCGGGCAGGCTGTTGGCGCCGTTGGCCGTCGGGTGCGCTTCGTTATCGTTGAGGGTGTAGCTGTAGCTGACCACGCCGGTCGCGGCGTTGAAGCCGGTGATGGTCAGCGTGCTGCCCAATGGCGTGGTGATCGATTGCGGGAAGCCGGCGGCCACACCGCCAGTGACCACGGCGATGCCGCCGACGCTCAGGGTGGTCACACCGTCCAGCGCGGTGACGGTAAAGGTGCCGCTCTGGGTCAGGGCCGGTGCGTCGGGGCTGCTACCGTCGCTGAGGTTTTTCTCGAAGACGGTCAATTCGCCGCCCTCAACGTTCAAACCACCAACCGTCACCGAGTCGTCGTTGTTGTGGATCTGCAGCACCAGGTTGGCCGTGCTGCTGTCGCCGTCGGCATCCGTCAGCGTATAGGTGAAGGTCTCCGTCGCACTGCCGCCGCCGTGCAAGGCCTTGAAGTCGGCATCGCTGGTATTAAGCGTGTAGGTGTAGGTGCCATTGGCATTCAGCACCAGGGTGCCGTAGGTGCCGGTGAAAGTGCCGGGGGTGATCGGACCGGTGTTTTCGCCCACTGTCACCCGGTCCGCGCCTTGCACGTCGTTGCTCAGCACGTTGCCGTTGAGGGTCAGCAGGCTTTCCGAAGCGGTGCTGGCGTTGCTGTCGTCCACGCCTTTTGGCAGGTCGTCGACGATGCTCACGTCCAGTGAGCCGGTGGCGGTGGTGCCGTTGTCATCGACCACGGTCACGGCGAACTGCTCAGGCAGGCTGTTGGCGCCGTTGGCCGTCGGGTGCGCTTCGTTATCGTTGAGGGTGTAGCTGTAGCTGACCACGCCGGTCGCGGCGTTGAAGCCGGTGATGGTCAGCGTGCTGCCCAATGGCGTGGTGATCGATTGCGGGAAGCCCGCGGCCACACCGCCAGTGACCACGGCGATGCCGCCGACGCTCAGGGTGGTCACACCGTCCAGCGCGGTGACGGTAAAGGTGCCGCTCTGGGTCAGGGCCGGTGTATCCGGGCTGCTGCCGTCGCTGAGGTTTTTCTCGAAGACGGTCAACTCGCCACCCTCGACGTTCAATCCACCAACCGTCACCGAATCGTCGTTGTTATGAATCTGCAGCACCAGGTTGGCCGTGCTGCTGTCGCCGTCGGCATCCGTCAGCGTATAGGTGAAGGTCTCTGTCGCACTGCCGCCGCCGTGCAGGGCCTTGAAGTCGGCATCGCTGATGTTCAGCGTGTAGGTGTAGGTACCGTTGGCGTTGAGCACCAAAGTGCCGTAAGTCCCGGTGAAGGTGCCGGGGGTGATCGGGCCGCTGTTTTCGCCGAGCGTTACCCGGTCGGCGCCTTGCACGTCGTTGCTCAGCACGTTGCCATTGAGGGTCAGCAGGGTTTCCGAGGCCGTGCCATTGCTGTCGTCGACCGCTTTGGGCACGTCGTCGGTTATGTTGATATCCAGCGAACCGGTGGTGGTGTCGCCATTGCTGTCGTTGGCCACCACAGTGATGTGTTCGCCGAGACTATTGGCACCCTCGCCGCTTGCATGGGTTTCGGCACCGTTGAGGGTGTAGCTGTAACTGACCACACCGGTCGCCGGGTTGTAACCGGTGATGGTCAAGGTGCTGCCCAACGGGGTGGTGATCGACTGTGGAATACCTGCCGGCACGCCGCCGCTGATCACGTTGATGCCGCCGATGCTGAGGCTGGCCAGCCCGTCGGGCGCATTGACGGTAAAGGCGCCGCTTTGGGTCAGCGCGCCTGGGTTGCTCGCCGATCCGTCGGCCAGGTTGGCCTCATTGACGGTCAGCTCGCCATTCTGCGCCGACAGACCGTCGAGGCTGACCGGATTGTTCGGAACCTCTGGCGTCACTGGCGGCACCACAGGGGCAGCGGCCTCTACAACGTTGTTGTCCGGATTAGCGTTCAGGCGTTCTTCGGGAAGTTCGGGAATGCCATTGAAACCGGCAGTGGGGAAACCAATGATTGGGTCGACTCGCCCGCCCACCTCTTCGAGCATGACGAAACTATGACCACTGCCCTGGATGCCGCCCGGTACACCGGTAGTCGTGGCAGGTCCGGCAGCGGTAGCTTCAGCGCTCTGGGTCGGGTCGTCGCCCGCCGCAATGGCTTTTTGCAGCTGTTCGACATCCGTCAGTTGCGCTTCGCTCGGCGTCGCCGCTTCATGCGAGTCCACATGGGGAATCTGATTGGCGAGCAGCTGCGGTGTCATCTGCATGCTGCTGCCGCGCCCGAGGGTCAGCTCCTGGCCATTTTGCAGGTGCACCGCCACCGCGCCTTCAGCGCCAGTGCTCAGTTGGTCGCCGGCGAACAGCCGATCCCCCTCGACCAAAGTACGCCGGGTGCCGTCGCTCGCGACCGCGAACACCTGACCGATAACCTTACTGACGATGCCGATGAGCGTAGCCATGTGCACTTCCTCCGCTGCCAACCGCTGTCGGCACCTTGTTTGCGCGAAGAACATGCTCATGGCTCAAACGGGTTGTCTGGCGGATCGTGTTCCGGGTACCGGTTTACTTGAGTAAGCCGTGGCCCTGGCAACGATCTCGCCCAGCCAGTCGCTCACGGCGCTGTTTACGATTTTGGGAAAAACCCTCTGCAATCAATGGCATCGGATCCCTGTGCGCAACAACGTTGCCTGTGAGCGATGCGTAGCGATCCTGAATCACTCAAGTGACAAAAAACCGTCGCCACCAGATCGCTCGCGTCCCTCCCCTCCAGCACTTCTCCGCCCTATGTCGATAAGTGGATTGGAATTTTCTTCAAACCCCGACAAGCGCCCTAGCGCCCATAAAACAAGGGCTTTCGCATTGAACAATGTGCTGGATTTCGCAGAGCGCATAAGTTTTTTTTTGCATAGTCGTTATGAAAAAAATTTCTTAGCTACGCTCCAGAATGTTCTTAGCTCTTTTGTTAAAGACATGAAACAACTTTACCTATAAATATCGTCAAATAATTGGCGATTGATAAGCACCATCAGCAATCAGGGAGATGTACATGCGCCTATTAACCCCCCTCTGCAGCGCGGTTCTTTTGGCCATGGCCTGCTCGTCCCAGGCTCAGGCCATGACGCTGACCGAAGCGATCCAGAGCACAATCGCGACCCATCCGGAGCTGGCATCACGGGTGGACAGCCGCCTGTCGGCGGATGAGGACGTGAAGGTCGCCAAAGGGGGCTTTTATCCATCGGTTGATCTGAATGCCGCCTACGGGCGCGCGTATAGCGATAACACCAATACCCGGGCGTTCGGCAATCACCACACCGAAACCCTCAACTACACCCAGTCGGAATTGCGCCTGCGGCAAATGCTCTTTGACGGGTTCAACACCGCCAATGAAGTCGGACGCACCCAGGGCGTGGTCAACTCGCGAGCCTATTACGCTCAGGGTACGGCTCAGGATCTGGCCCTGCGCACCACCGAGGTTTACCTCGAAGTGCTCAAGCGCCGCGAACTGGTGACACTGGCCAAAAACAACCTGCAAGCGCACTTGCGGGTCAATGACCAGATCGGCCTGCGCACCCAGCGCGGCGTGGGCAGCAACGCCGATGCCGACCAGTCCACGGCTCGCCGGGCACTGGCGGAAAACAACCTCGACACCGCCGAAGTGGATCTGGCTGACGCCGAGTCGAACTTTTACGCCGTTGTAGGGCGTATGCCCGATGAACTCGAAACCCCGCCATCGATTCGCGGCGAAGTCCCTGCCTCCTTGCCCGAAGCCCAGCAGAGCATGGTGGAAAACAACCCTTACCTGAAATCCGCCCAGGCCGACGTGCAATCGGCCGAAAGCCAGTACGAAGTCGCCAAGTCGCCGTTCTACCCGCGTCTCGACGCCGAGGCGGCAGTGGGCGCGAACAACAACGTGCAGGGCGATGAAGGCCATGACAACGAATGGCGGGTCGGCGTGGTGATGAACTACAACCTGTTCCGCGGCGGCAGCGACAAGGCGCGCCTGGCCTCCGACTCACACAAGATCAACCAGGCCATGGACATCCGTAACAATGCCCTGCGCCAGCTCAACGAGAACATTCACCTGGCCTGGAATGCCATGGTCAATGCCAAGAAACAAACCCCGACCGCCCGTGAATACGCCGACACCAGCAAGCGCGTACGCATGGCCTACCAGGATCAGTTCGGCCTCGGTCAACGGACCCTGCTGGACCTGCTCGACAGTGAAAACGAACTCTACAACGCCAACCGTCGCTACACCGAAGTGCGCTACACCGAAGAGTTTTCGATGTACCGCGTGTTGGCGAACATGGGCCAGTTGTTGAGCAAACAACGCGTTGTACTGCCCGCCGACGCGATCGCCCAGACCGAAGTGAAAAACGAAGCGCGTCTGCCTGAAATGAAGTAGTGCACGGGAGGGTTCAATGACCAGCATGGAGACCGGCAACACCGGTATCGATCCGCGCCTGAGCTTCGATGACCCGCTTCTGGACGGTCTGGTGATCCTCTGCAAACTCCACGGCGCGACGGTCAGTCGCGCCAGCCTGAGTGCCGGGCTCCCCATGGCACACCAACGCCTGAGCCTGGATCTGCTGCCCCGTGCAGCGGCCCGGGCCGGTTTGCAGGCGCGCTTGCTGCGCCGTGACCTCAAGGACATCTCCGCGCTCAACCTGCCCGTGCTGCTGTTGCTCAACAACGGCCGCACGGCCGTCCTGCGCCGTTATGGCGAGGATGGCAAGGTGCTTATCCTGCCCAGCGAAGCCGACGGTGGCGAACAATGGCTCAGCCCTGAGGAACTGGCCGAACACTACAGTGGCCAGGCGCTGTTTGCCCGCCCGCGCCACGAACTCGAAGACTTGCGCTCGCCGCTGGTGCCCCGGGTGCAGGCCTGGTTTCGCGATACGCTGAAGCTGTCGAAATGGCTGTATAGCGACGCGATTCTGGCGAGTTTCCTGATCAACCTGCTGGGGCTGATGGTGCCGCTGTTCGTGATGCAGACCTACGACCGCGTAGTGCCGAACCAGGCCACGTCGACCTTGTGGGTGCTGGCGATCGGTCTGTTGATCGGCACCGCTTTCGAACTGGTGCTGCGGGTCGTGCGCGCGCACTTGCTGGATACCGCCGGCAAGAAAACCGACGTGATCCTGTCGGCCACCCTGTTTGAGCGCATCACCGGTATGGCAATGAAAGCGCGACCGGCGACCATCGGGGGCTTTGCCCAAAGCATTCATGACTTCCAGGGCCTGCGGGAGTTTCTCACCGCCGTGACCCTCACCAGCCTGATCGACCTGCCCTTCTGCCTGCTGATGATGCTGGTGATCGGCCTGCTCGGAGGCTGGCTGGTGGTGATCCCGATACTGGCGTTTCCCATCACCATCATCTTCGCCATGGTGATCCAGGTCCGCCTGCGCGACACCGTACAGAAAAGCCTCAGCCTCGGCGCCGAACGCCAGGCGTTGCTGATCGAAACCCTCAGCGGCCTGGAAACCCTCAAGGCCTGCAGCGCCGAAAGCGAGCGCCAGCACAAATGGGAAAGCACCCACGGCGCCCTCACCCGCCTCGACAGCCATGCGCGTAACTTGTCGGCCCTGGCCACCAACGGCACCTTGTTCATCCAGCAGTTGTCCGGCATGGCGACCATCGTCGCCGGGGTCTACAGCATCATCGCCGGCAACCTCAGCGTCGGCGCCCTGGTGGCCAGCTACATGCTCGGTAGCCGCGTATTGGCGCCACTGGGGCAAATCGCCGGCCTGATCACGCGCTACCAGCAAGCGCAACTGACCATGAAAAGCACCGATGCACTGATGGGCCTGCCCCAGGAGCGCGACGCCAGACAGCGGCCGCTGGAGCGCACCCAACTGCAAGGCGCGCTGGATGTTGTCAGCGTGACCTTCCACTACAACGGCCAGAGCTCTCCCGCCCTGGCCAATGTCGGCTTCAGTGTGAAAGCCGGTGAGCGCGTCGGCATCATCGGCCGCAGCGGCTCAGGCAAAAGCACCCTGGCGCGACTGGTGATGGGGTTCTATGAACCGGATCAAGGCCAGTTGCTGCTCGATGGCCTGGACCTGCGGCAACTGGATGTCGCCGACCTGCGCCATCAAATCGGTTACGTCGCCCACGACCTGCCGTTGCTGGCCGGCAGCCTGCGCGACAACCTGACCCTCGGCGCGCGCTATATCAGCGACTCACGCATGCTCGAAGTGGCGGAAATGACCGGCGTCACCGAACTGGCCCGGCAACACCCGCAAGGTTTCGACCGGCCCGTGGGCGAACGTGGGCAACTGCTGTCCGGCGGCCAGCGCCAGGCAGTGTTGATGGCCCGTTCCATGTTGCTCGACCCGCCGATCATGCTGCTCGACGAGCCCACCAGTGCCATGGACAACAGCAGCGAAGACGTCCTGAGGAAAAAACTCCACGGCTGGGTCCAGGGCAAAACCCTCCTGCTGGTGACCCACCGCACCTCGATGCTGAGCCTGGTGGATCGCCTGGTGGTGCTGGACAACGGACGGATTGTCGCCGACGGTCCGAAAGAAGCGGTCATCGATGCACTGCGCAAGGGCCGTGTCGGCTCTGCGGCGGTCTAGGAGTCGTCCATGTCTGCCGATCAGGGTTCCCGTGGCTACTTCGACAGTTTCAACAAAAGTGCCGAAACCGAGTTCATGCCGGAAACCGCCGGCGCCTCGGTGCAGGACTCACCGCGCTGGTCGCGAATCACCGTGTGGCTGGCCGCCGCGTTGTTGGCCAGCGCACTGGTCTGGGCCAGGTTCGCCGTGCTGCAGGAAGTGACCATGGGTGAAGGCAAGGCGATTCCGTCGAGCAAAGTCCAGGTGATCCAGAACCTGGAGGGCGGCATCGTCACTGAAATTTTCATTCGTGAAGGACAAATGGTGAACAAGGGCGACACCTTGCTGCGCCTGGATGACACGCGCTACCTGTCGAACAAGGGCGAAAGTGAAGCCGACCGATACGCGTTGACCGCGCAGGTCGAACGGCTTTCTGCCGAAGCCGAAGGCCGGCCGTTCAAGCTGTCGGAAGAAGTGATCGCCAAGGCTCCGCAAGTGGCTGAAGACGAGCGTTCCCTGTACGAACAGCGGCAACGCCGACTGGCCAGCGAACAGCGCACCCTGACCGAACAACTTCGGCAAAAAACCCAGGAGCTGGCAGAATTTCGCTCGAAACAGGGGCAGTTCAGTTCAAGCCTGGCGTTGTTGCAGCAAGAGATGAACATGTCCGCACCACTGGTGGGCACCGGCGCGGTATCACCGGTGGAGATCCTGCGCCTCAAACGTAGCGCGGTGGAGATTCGCGGCTCACTGAACGCCACCACCCTGGCGATTCCCCGGGCGGAATCGGCAATCAACGAGATCAAAAGCAAGATCGACGAGTCGGAACAGACCTTCCGTTCGGAAGCCGCCAAAGAGCTGAATGAGAAGCGCACCGATCTGTCGAAAATCACAGCATCGAGCATCGCCATCGACGACCGCGTGACCCGTACCACCGTGGTCTCCCCGGTTCACGGCATCATCAAGGTGTTGAAGGTCAACACCATCGGTGGCGTGGTCCAGCCCGGCAGCGACATGGTGGAAATCGTGCCGCTGGAAGACAACCTGCTGATCGAAGCCAAGGTGCGACCACAGGACGTTGCATTCCTGCATCCGGGCCAGAAAGCCATGGTCAAGTTCAGTGCCTACGACTACACGATCTACGGCGGCCTGAGCGCCAAACTGGAGTTGATCGGCGCCGACACCATCACCGACGACAAGGGCAACAGCTTCTATCTGATTCAGGTGCGTACGGACAAGAACCATTTGGGCGGGGACGTGAAACCGCTGCTGATCATCCCGGGGATGGTGGCGACGGTGGACATTATTACCGGGGAGAAGACGGTGCTCGATTACTTGCTTAAACCGGTGCTTAAAGCTCGGACCGAGGCAATGCGGGAGCGGTAGTCCTTATTCGAAGATTGCAGTGATTGAACCGGCCTCTTCGCGGGCAAGCCCGCTCCCACAGTGTTTAGTTGTGTTCACTTTATTTGTGCACGACGCAACCCTCTGTGGGAGCGGGCTTGCTCGCGAAGGGGCCGGCATTGACGACGCCTACTTCGGCCCATGATTACGCTGAAAAACCTCCTCCCCCATCGCCGCAATCTGCCCCTCGATCAACGCTTCGAACGGCCTGAGCAATGGCGCAAAGGAAGTCGGTGCCTCAAGGGTTTCAAGCGCCTGCACAATCGCCTCCACCGTCGACAATGCTCCCGGTCCCGGCGCCTTGCGCAGGCGATAACGGGACACACCGCCCTCGGCCAGCGTCACCCTCGGCAACGCCGCCAGCAGCGGATTGAGGTGCAGCAACTTGCGCGCCTTGCGCCAGGTGCCGTCCGGGACGACCAGCAACAACGGCTCGTCCGTTGCGGCACAGGCCTGCATCGGTTGCGCCTCTTCGCCGGGAAACAACAAGCGCGCCCGATACCCCGGCCGGCTCAACAAGGTCGGCAAATCCTCGAACACCTCCCCCACGATCAACTCGGCATTGTTCAGGCCCAACGCCGCCAGCCGTGCAGTATTCAGTGCATGGTTCACTTCGCTCGGATGCTGCAACAGCAACACGCGGGTGCGGCTGTCGAGGCTCGGGATCAATGGGCACAGGCAGTGGCTTTGCGGGCGCAGGCAGCGCGGGCATTGGATTCTGGACATCTTCTCAGGCCTGGTTCAGTTGGGCTTTCAGCAAGTCGCGAAACGTCTGGATCAACGGCTCGCGACTACGGCCCCGACGCACGATCATCGAGAATGGCGCCTGATAGCCGAAGGTCGCCGGCAGCAGCACCCGCAAGTCCCCCTTGTCGGCCCAAGCCTGGGCGTAGTGTTCCGGCAGGTAGCCGATGTAGGCGCCGGACAGCACCAGAATCAGCTGGGCCTCCATACTTTCCACGGTCGCGGCACTGTGCTTGAAGCCGTGACGCGCCAGTTCGGCCTGGCTCCAGTAGCCGCGACCGACCATGCGCTGCTGGGTGATGACTTGTTCGGGAATGCGCCGCTCGTTGAACAGCGGATGCCGCGTGCTGCAATACAACCAGTGTTGTTCACGGTACAGCGGCATGTACACCAGGCCGCTCATGCGCGTGGAAAACGCGCCGATGGCCAGGTCGAGACGATTGTCCTGCACGCCGAGCTGCAATTCGTAGGGGCTCATCACCGACAGGTGCAAGTGCACGGCCGGGTGTTCCTGGCTGTAGGCACCGATGGCTTCGGCAAACGGCAGGGCCTTGTCGCTGACGGTGGAGTCGATGACCCCAAGGTTCAAGGTCCCGCGCAGTTCACCCTTGAGGGCAGCAGCGTATTGCTCGAAGCCTTCGAGCTCGCCCAACAGACGCAGGGTTTCCTGATGGAACAGTTCGCCCTTGCTGGTCAGGCTGAAACCGCCACGACCGCGATGGCAGAGCACCAGGCCGAGGGCCGCTTCGAGCTGGCTCATGTAGGTGCTGATGGCCGACGTCGAGAGATTGAGCTCCTGTTGGGCGTTGGCAAAGCCCTGGTGTCGCACCACGCTGACGAAGATGCGCAATAGTTTCAGGTCGGGTAAAGCGTTGGCCATGGGAACTCCGATCGAAAGGCGGCGCAAAGTACTACTGTGGAAACACAATCCCTGTGGGAGCGGGCTTGCTCGCGAAAGCGGTGTGCCTATTCACACTAATGCCGACTGACATGACGCCTTCGCGAGCAAGCCCGCTCCCACAATGATTGCAGTGTTCACCCCTGGACTGAAAGGCATCAGGGTGTCTGCGCATGGAGTGAAGTCTATCGCTGTCACATCCATTAGTTTAGAAAAATCTGAACTAAGTATTTGCCCGTAGCGATTCTTCCCGGCCACTACATTTCGCAGAATCGGCGCCACAAGGTTCGCCCGTACTCCCGTGAACGGCGCAACCGACATAAATAAAACAACGACGATGAGGCCCTACCCGTGGACAAGATTCTTCACCAACCACTGGGCGGCAACGAAATGCCGCGCTTCGGCGGCATCGCCACCATGATGCGACTCCCCCACCTGAAAACTGCTGCCGGCCTGGACGCTGCCTTCGTAGGCGTGCCGCTGGACATCGGTACCTCGCTGCGCCCTGGCACCCGTTTCGGGCCTCGCGACATCCGCACCGAATCGGTGATGATCCGTCCGTACAACATGGCCACCGGCGCTGCACCGTTCGACTCGCTGTCGGTTGCCGACATCGGCGACGTGGCGATCAACACCTTCAACCTGCTGGACGCCGTTCGCATCATCGAAGAAGCCTACGACGACATCCTCGAACACAACGTGATCCCCCTGACCCTGGGCGGCGACCACACCATCACCCTGCCGATCCTGCGTGCCATCCATAAAAAGCACGGCAAGGTCGGCCTGGTGCACATCGACGCTCACGCCGATGTGAACGATCACATGTTCGGCGAGAAAATCGCCCACGGCACCACCTTCCGTCGCGCCGTTGAAGAAGGCCTTCTGGATCCGGACCGGGTCGTGCAGATTGGCCTGCGCGCCCAGGGCTACACCGCTGACGACTTCAACTGGAGCCGCAACCAGGGCTTCCGTGTGGTTCAGGCCGAAGAGTGCTGGCACAAGTCGCTGGAGCCATTGATGGCTGAAGTCCGCGAGAAAGTCGGTGGCGGTCCTGTCTACCTGAGCTTTGATATCGACGGCATCGACCCGGCCTGGGCTCCTGGCACCGGCACCCCGGAAATCGGCGGTCTGACGACCATTCAGGCGATCGAGATCGTTCGTGGCTGCCAAGGCCTCGACCTGGTCGGTTGCGATCTGGTAGAAGTCTCGCCCGCTTACGACACCACTGGTAACACCTCGCTGCTGGCCGCCAACCTGCTGTACGAAATGCTCTGCGTACTGCCTGGCGTAGTCCACCGCTGAGGATGGACCATGAACGAACGTGATCAGGTTCTCAAAGCCGCCGCCGATCTGGTGTCCGCTTTTGCCCGTAACGATCGCGAAGCCTATTTCGGCGCGTTCAGCGCCGATGCCAGCTTCGTCTTCTACACCCTCGAGCAGCCCCTGCTGTCGCGCGACGCCTATCAGGCGATGTGGGACAGCTGGCGCGCCGAGGATGGCTTCGAGGTGCTCTCTTGCACCTCGAGCAACGCTTTCGTCAGCCTGCAGGGTGACGTGGCGATTTTCATCCATGACGTAGCCACCGAGCTGCGCATGCAAGGGGAGCAGCACTTTAGCCAGGAGCGCGAGACGATTGTTTTCAAGAAACAAGCGTCTGGCCAAGAACAACAAGGCCTATGGCTGGCCTGTCACGAACATTTGTCCGCGATGCCGGAAGGGCTGCCAACCCCTTAGCCAACACAGGTGACGCTCACGCACGATGAGCGCGCCTTTATGATCGGAGCTGATCATGAATAACAACAACAAAGACCAAAGCCTTACGCAAATTGAAACCCACGGGGTCGAACAGATCCCGGACAACGAACGCACCGCAGGCCCGACGGACTTGTTCCGGATGATCTTCGGTGGTTCCAACACCTTTGCAACCGCCGTCCTCGGCAGTTTCCCGGTGCTGTTCGGCCTGTCTTTCCAGGCGGGCGTCTGGGCGATTGTGCTGGGCGTACTGCTGGGTTCGCTGATCCTCGCGCCAATGGGCCTGTTCGGCCCGATCAACGGCACGAACAACGCCGTGTCTTCCGGTGCGCACTTTGGCGTGCACGGGCGGATCGTCGGTTCGTTCCTGTCGCTGTTGACCGCCATCGCCTTCTTCTCGCTCTCGGTGTGGAGTTCGGGTGATGCGCTGATCGGTGGCGCCAAACGCCTGATCGGCCTGCCGGAAACCGACCTGACCCTGGGCCTGGCCTACGGTCTGTTCGCGATTCTGGTGCTGACCGTGTGCATCTATGGTTTCCGCTTCCTGCTGTGGGTCAACAAGATCGCGGTGTGGAGTGCCAGCCTGCTGTTCCTGCTGGGCGTCTTCGCCTTTGCCGGTCCTTTCGATGCGAACTACGCTGGCACCGTCAGCATGGGCCAACCCGGTTTCTGGGCCGCCTTCATCGGTGCTGCACTGGTGGCCATGAGCAACCCGATTTCCTTCGGTGCGTTCCTCGGCGACTGGTCGCGTTACATTCCGCGTGATACGTCCAAGCGTCGCATCATGGCGGCGGTGGTGATTTCGCAGATCGCAACGTTCATTCCGTTCCTGTTCGGCCTGACCACCGCGACCATCGTGGCGATCAAGGCACCGGACTACATCGCCGCCAACAACTATGTCGGCGGCCTGCTGGCGGTATCCCCGACCTGGTTCTTCCTGCCGGTGTGCCTGATCGCAGTGATCGGCGGCATGTCCACCGGCACCACCTCGCTCTACGGCACAGGCCTGGACATGTCCAGCGTGTTCCCACGGGTGCTGTCGCGGGTCAAGGCCACGCTGCTGATCGGTGTGATGTCGATTGCCTTCATCTTCATCGGGCGCTTCGCGGCGAACCTGGTGCAGAGCGTGTCGACCTTCGCCGTGCTGATCATCACCTGCACCACCCCCTGGATGGTGATCATGATCATCGGCCTGCTGGCCCGTCGCGGCTTCTACTGCCCGGATGACCTGCAAGTGTTCACCCGTGGCGAGAAAGGCGGCCGCTACTGGTTCACCCACGGCTGGAACTGGCGTGGCATGGGGGCCTGGATCCCGAGTGCCGCGGTCGGCCTGTGCTTTGTGAACCTGCCGGGGCAATTTGTCGGCCCCCTGGGCAACCTGGCCGATGGTATCGACATCAGCCTGCCAGTGACCCTGGGCCTGGCCTCGGTGGTTTACCTGGTCCTGCTCAAAATGTTCCCGGAAGCCAGCGCCGTGTACGGCCCGAACGACCTTCGCAACAAGAGCACGGATTCGCTCGCCAAACCGGCGATGCAACAAGTCGCCTGATATACGCACTACCCCTGTGGGAGCGGGCTTGCTCGCGATGGCAGCAGCACATCCACCCTTGATGTGACTGACAGACCGCTATCGCGAGCAAGCTCGCTCCTACAAGGGGACTGATTTTCAGCCTCACATAAAAAAGACAATCGGAGACACGCCATAATGGCTTTGGATTTATTCGTTGTACTCATCTACGCCGCCGCGATGCTGCTTCTCGGTTACTACGGCATGCGCAAGGCCAAGACCAACGAAGACTTTTTGGTCGCCGGTCGTAACCTCGGCCCAAGCCTGTACATGGGCACCATGGCTGCCACCGTTCTGGGCGGCGCGTCCACCGTGGGCACCGTGCGTCTGGGCTACGTACATGGCATCTCCGGTTTCTGGCTGTGTGCCGCACTGGGTTGCGGGATCGTCGCGCTGAACCTGTTCCTCGCCAAACCTTTGCTGAAACTGAAGATCTACACCGTTACCCAGGTGCTGGAAAAGCGCTACAACCCGATGGCCCGCTCCGCGAGCGCGGTGATCATGCTGGCCTACGCGCTGATGATCGGCGTGACCTCGATCCTGGCAATCGGCACCGTTCTGCAAGTGCTGTTCGGCCTGCCGTTCTGGATCTCGGTATTGCTCGGCGGCGGCGTCGTGGTGATCTACTCGGCCATTGGCGGCATGTGGTCCCTGACCCTGACCGACATCGTCCAGTTCATCATCAAGACCGTAGGCCTGATGTTCATCCTGTTGCCAATCTGCCTGTACCGCGTCGGTGGCTGGGATGAATTGGTGATGAAACTGCCGGCGGCGAGCTTCAGCTTCACCACCATCGGCTGGGACACCATCATCACCTACTTCATGATCTACTTCTTCGGCATCCTGATCGGTCAGGACATCTGGCAACGGGTGTTCACCGTCAAGACCGCCAAGGTGGCTCAGGTTGCCGGTACCGCTGCCGGTATCTACTGCATCCTCTACGGTCTGGCCTGTGCCCTGATCGGCATGGCTGCACACGTACTGATCCCGGATCTGGACAACGTCAACAACGCCTTCGCCGCCATCGTCAAACTGTCCCTGCCGGACGGTATCCGTGGCCTGGTGATCGCTGCCGCACTGGCCGCCATGATGTCCACCGCCAGCGCCGGCCTGCTGGCCGCTGCCACCACCCTGACCGAAGACCTGCTGCCGAAACTGCGTGGCGGTAAACAGTCGAGCCTGGCGATCAACCGCCTGTTCACCCTGTTGACCGGCTGTGTGGTGCTGGCCATTGCCCTGGTCGTGAACGACGTGATCAGCGCCCTGACCCTGGCCTACAACCTGTTGGTGGGCGGCATGCTGATCCCGCTGATGGGCGCGATCTTCTGGAAACGCGCCACCACCGCCGGCGCCATCGCCAGCATGGGCATGGGGTTCGCCACTGCGCTGCTGTTCATGTTCAAGGACGGCCTGGACGCCAACACCCCGATCTACTACAGCCTCGGTGTAGGCCTGGTGAGTTTCGTGGTAGTGAGCCTGATGTCCCGCCGCCCGGTAGCAGTGGCCAGCGCGGCCTAAGCTGAACATAACGACTTGATGCTTTCTTCGACGGGTGTGGCGTCGGTTGCCACACCCGTTTTTTTTCGTCTGGAGAAAACGTTTTATGAAAATTGTTTCTCGTGACCAGTGGTTCGAAGTGAAATCGCTCAGCGACGGCATCCGCTTGATCCACGAGCCGTACATCCGCCCCTTCTACCGCTGCAACCTCTGGCACATCCAGGGCCGTGACAAGGACCTGCTGCTGGACAGTGGCTCGGGCCTGGTCAGCCTGCGCGAGCAACTGCCGTGGATCACCGAGCGGCCGCTGGTGGCCGTGGCCAGCCACTGCCATTTCGATCACATCGCCGGTCATCATGAGTTCGCTGAACGGCTGGTGCATCCGGCCGAAGCGGACATTCTGGCCGCACCGGATGGCGACAACGACTTGAGCAAGGCCTTTGTCGGCGACGACATGTTCGAAGCCCACCCGGATTGCCCGCTGTGCTACGCCGAATACCGGGTCAGAGCCGCACCAGCCACGGGGATTATCGAAGATGGAGATGTGCTGGACCTGGGCAACCGTGTGTTGCAAGTCGTGCACACGCCGGGACACTCGCCGGGGGGCATCTGCCTGTACGAAGCCGCCACCGAGACCTTGTTCAGCGGCGACATCATCTACGACGGCCCGCTGATCGAAGACGCCTACCACTCCAACCTCGATGACTACGCGCGCAGCCTGCAACGCTTGCGTACGCTGCCGATCCGTACAGTGCATGGCGGACATTTCGGCAGTTTTTCCGGTGCGCACTTGCGTAGCATGATTGACGAATGGCAGCGCTCACACGGCTGAAGCCTGCTGTACTCAACGGCAGGAACTGTACCGGCACAAAGAGCCCCCCCCTCCTGGAAGAACATTCATGAAAAAAGCTGCCGTTCGCGCTGTCGTGCATCGCTACATCAGCCGCCTGCTGGAAAGCCGGGATGACTTCGACGACAACGCCAGCCTGGCGCAGTTGGGACTGGATAAGGAAGATATCGAAGAACTGATCTTCCATCTGGAAGATGAGCTGGGTGTAACGGCGTTTACCGCCGAGGAAGACCGGATACTGAAATCCGCCAGGACGGCGAATGATTTGAGCCGGTTTTTGCTGGAGATTGGGCGGCATTGAGGCTGGGTTGCCAAATGCGCAGTCTCTGACAATCAGGATTGAATGGCAGCATGCTGTTCTGTGGCGAGGGGGCTTGTCGGAACAAGCCCACCCTCACTAGCGATCCGGAATCTGCTTTACCGGCGACGCTGCTGGCGTCGGCGCTGTTCGTCATCAGTACGAATAGGCACGGGTTGCAGAGGCGGCTCGATCAAACCGAGAGCAACGCCCAGGTCATGCAGCCAGTTTTGGATTTTCTCTTTCATGGTGCCCCCTTCAGGGTAGTGCCGAGCGGCCAAAATTCTGAAGCTCGTTCGCACTGATAATAGTCCGAAGTCCTGCGCAATGCTCGTGCAAAGTCGCAATGATCTGTTACTGAATCCATCACAATCAGCCTGTGTTCAGGCAATTTCCTGCGCCTGCAGCGGTGTCGGCGGAAAAACCACCTGTTGCTGCTCGATCCATGCATTCAGGTTGGCTCCGACCATGCCCTTGCGCCACATCAGCCAGGTGGTTGCGCTGGCGAACGGCTCGGCCAACGGATGCACCGCCACACTCTCACGGCCCGGCAAACTGGCGAGCATCGACTCCGACATCAGCGCCACACCGGAACCGGCAATCACACACGCCAGCATGCCTGGATAGGACTCGATCTCCATCGCCCGGCCCATGGCCGCGTGGTCATGGGCGAACCAGGCTTCCAGACGCATGCGGTAGGAGCAACCCTGACGAAAGGTAAACACCGCGCGCCCTTCCACATCCAGCGCACTGCGCACCGGCGGATGATCGGCCTCGCTGATCAGCACCAGGCGCTCGTCGCACAAGGGAACGCCGTCGAGCCCGGCCAGTTCCATGGGGCCATCCACCAGCGCCGCATCGAGTCGACCGGTGAGCAGGCCTTCGAGCAATTCCCCGCTGGGGCCGGATTGCACTTGCAGGTTCACGGCCGGATACAAGCGGTGATAGCGCGCCAAAAGCCCCGGAAGGTGAATCGCGGCGGTGCTGTACATGGTGCCGAGCACGAAGTCGCCCGCCGGTTGCCCACCCTGCACCGCCGCGCTAGCTTCATCGCGCAAGGCAAACAGCTTGGCGGTGTAGTCCAGCAAGACTTTTCCCGCAGGCGACAGCTGCAAACGCTGACGTTCGCGCAGGAACAGTTCGACGCCGAGTTGCTCTTCCAGCTGTTTGAGCCGGGTCGACAGGTTCGACGGCACCCGGTGCAGCCGTTCGGCGGCTCGGGTTATCGACCCTTCTTCGGCCACCGCCTGGAAGATGCGCAATTGGCTGAACTCCACAACACTCTCCAAAACAGAACAAGTTACTCACTATTATTCATTTTTAAAGAAAGTCAATCAGTCCTAGCCTGACGGTCATTGATCCTCTGAACGGAATCCAGACCATGTCCCCCCTGATTCGCTTATCCGCCTGTTTCATTGCCCTGATGATGGCCATGGGCATCGGCCGTTTTGCCCTGACACCGCAACTGCCGCACCTGCTCAGCGAAGGTCAGGTCGACCTGACCGCCGCCGGGCTGATTGCCGCCGCCAACTACTTCGGCTACTTCATCGGCGCGGTGGACGCCATGTTTTCCCGGCGTCCCGCGCAAGTGCGCCGGCGCTTGCTCGGCGGATTGTGGCTGTGCGTGCTACTGACCCTGGCTTCGTTCTGGGCCAATGGTTTCTGGTCACACCTGCTGCTGCGCTTCGGCACCGGTGTGGCCAGCGCCTGGGTGCTGGTGATGATCACCGCCTTGAGCCAGCCGCTCGCGGCAGCGGCCGGTCGTCCTCGGCTCGGTGCCCTGGTCTTCGCCGGACCGGGCCTGGGGATTTTTCTGACCGGTTTGTTGGCCCTGGGTTCGAACCTGCTGGGCCAGACATCCGCCACCTTGTGGCTGGTGTACGCCGCTGTAGGTCTGGCGATGCTGCTGGGGATCCTGCCGTTCCTGCCACAACCGGTCGCCACCGCGACTGCTGCACCCAGCGCCAGCCCGTCGCCCACTCAAGGCATCGGTCGCCTGGGCTTGATCTATGCCTTGTACGGATTGGGCTACATCATCCCGGCGACCTTTCTGTCGCAAATGGCCAACGCGCAATTCCATGGCCAATGGCAGGCCGACCTGTTCTGGCCGTGCTTTGGCCTGGCGGCGGCAACCGGTGTGGTGCTGGTGAGTTTGCGTCGGCAGAAGCCCGACGCCACGCGTCACTGGTTGATGGCGACGTTATGGCTGCAAGCCGCTGGCGTGTTCGCCTGCCTGCTGGGCAACGGGCCAGGCCTGGCGCTGGGTGTGATCCTGTGCGGCACGCCGTTCCTGGCCTGCATGCAACTGGTGATGCAACGGTCCCGGGAACTGGCACCCCACGCGACCCAACGCAATGCCGGCCTGCTGACGGCCTGCTTTGCCGTGGGCCAGCTCAGCGGGCCATTGCTGGCGGCGCTAAGCAGTCATTTCAGTGGCGGATTGCAGCCGGCACTGGTGGTCGCCGGGTGCGGCTTGCTGATCGCTGGCGGTCTGTCGCTCGCGCCGGTCAGTGCTGCCCGAGGGCTTGGCGCAAACGACGGCGCAACCACTGCTCAGCGCTGACAAAAGTGATGCCCGCCAATACCAGCACCGCACCGATGATAAAGTTCAGGCTCAGCGCCTCGCCCAGCAGCACCACACCGAACGTGACGCCGAACAACGGCGTCATGAACGAAAACACCGCGAGGTTCGCTGCCAGGTAACGGCGCAGCAGCCAGAACCAGACCAGGTAACTGAAGAACGACACGACCACGCCCTGAAACAGCACACTGGCGACTGCCACGGAAGTCAGGCTGACATGGGTGATCTGGCCGCTGAGCAACGCGATCAACAACAAACCGAAGAACCCGACTATCAACTGATAGAACAGCGTCAGGGTCACCGGCGCTTCCGACAGCCGCGAGGCGCGCACCACCACGGTGGTCGCGCCCCAAGCCGCGCCCGCCAGCACACCGAGGGCATCGCCCATCAACATGCGGTAATCAAGGTTGTCCCAGGACACTCCGCCGGCAAACGCGATGGCAATCCCGATAAAGGCCAGGACAATCCCCAGCCATTGCAAGGGTCGCAAACGCTCACTCGGCAGCAACCAGTGCACACCCAAAGCAGTGAAGATCGGCGCGGTGTAGAGAAACACTGACATGTGCGCCGCCGTGGTCAGTTGCAGGCCTTCGGAAATGAAGAAGAACTCCAGGCCGAACAAGGCACCGGCCAACAAACCACCGCGCCAGGTCGTACCCACCTGGTTCCAGCCGCCCTTCCAGCAGATCAGCAACCCGACCAGCAACGCCGACATACCGGAACGCCCGGCTGCCTGCATCACCGGCGCGATGTCGGCCGCCGCCCACTTGATCATTACCTGTTGAACGCCCCAGACCAGGCACAACCCGACCATCACTTGCAGGGCAAACCCGTCGGCGCTACGCCGGGTGACGCTCACTGGAACACCTCGAAGACACAATCCATGGCAAAGACTCGGCAGTAAAAGCAAAACCCCGGCCTTCTCACTGGAAAAGAAAACACCGGGGCGAAAAATCAGGTTGTCGATTATTAACCAGAAGGCCAGAAAATGCCGCCTGCCAGAGACCTCTACTTCTCTGCCTGCGTCACTCTGGCTCTCTGTAGTGTCAGAACATCAACTGAGTTCGATGCGATCGGCATGAATGACAATCTGGCCATTCTTGTACAAGGCACCAATGGCCTTCTTGAAGTTGCCCTTGCTGACACCGAACAGGCTGCTGATCAACGCCGGATCGCTCTTGTCGCTGACCGCCAGGGAGCCGTTGTTTTCGCGCAGTTTGGCGAGGATCTTCGAGTTCAGGCTGGTGGCCGCTTCCTGACCGACCGGCTGCAGGCTCAGGCTGATCTTGCCGTCGGCGCGAACTTCCTTGATGAAGCCCTTTTCTTCTTTACCGGCGCGCATGAACTTGAAGATTTCGTTCTTGTGGATCAGGCCCCAATGCTTGTTGTTGATGATGGCCTTGAAGCCCATGTCCGTGGCTTCGGCCACCAGCAAATCCACTTCCTGGCCTGCGGTGTAGTTGGCCGGGGTCTTGTCCAGGTAGCGGTCCAGGCGCGCGGTCGCGGTGATGCGACGGGTGTGCTTGTCGAGATAGACGTGCACCACCACATACTCGCCCGCGGTCATCTGGCGCTTCTCTTCGGAGAACGGCAGCAACAGGTCTTTCGGCAACCCCCAATCCAGGAATACGCCGATGCTGTTGACTTCAACAACTTTCAAACTGGCGAACTCACCGACTTGAACTTTCGGCTTTTCAGTAGTTGCGATGAGTTTGTCATCGCTGTCCAGATAAATAAAAACGTTGAGCCAGTCTTCATCTTCGCTAGGAATATCTTTTGGGATATAACGATTAGGCAGAAGGATTTCGCCATCCGCGCCACCGTCCAGATATAAACCGAAGTTAGTGTGTTTAACCACTTGCAAACTGTTGTAACGCCCGACTAAAGCCATGTCCAATACCCTCATTGCGTGGGCGGCATTCTACTCGGTTTTGAGCGCTGCGTTCGGTACGCGGCCCGGTGGCGCGCGAAAATCCTCTGGAGGCCCTGATTTTTCCGGGTTTTCATCGCAAACCTGGCCGCTCGTCAGACCGATCCGGGCATTTACGCCATGCCCGGCAAGCGCAACGCGGTATTTTTTCCGGCAATGTTCTTAGTTAAAACAGCGGCTTAGACACCTATTTCGAATATCGGCCGATGATTAATTACCCCGACTGCAGGATTATTGCGAGGGGATATTTGCCAAGCAATTACCGGGTAATTCCTGTACGATGCCTGGCCAAGTTAATTTTCTACAGGTTAATGGCCGCCATGCGCGTAAAAGCATCCACCAGCAAAGCAAAGCCAGCTCCAGCCGTCGAAACCAGCGAATCGATCAACAGCCAGATCGCTGCGTTCCTCAAGTCCGGCGGTGAAATCCAGCAAATTGCCAAAGGCGTCAGCGGCCAGACATTCGGCCCGTCCAAGCAGATCACCCTGGGCAAAAAGTAATCCCCCGCTTCACCTGGTCCCAAAGCGCTTTGAACTTCGAAGCGCTTGGACTGGAACCCTCGTTTCTTCCTCGCGACACCCCATCAAATCCTGTGAAAATCGACGAGCAACTGCAGTTGCCCGGCTGAACTGCCAGACTCATCCTGGGTTCACATAAGAATCAGACCCCGAAGACTGGCTATCGCAAGGATTCGCCCATGTCCCGCTGGTTCAAACACATTGCCGTTGTGCTGACCATCGCCCTCACCCTCGGCGCGTGCAGCCGCATAGGCCTGGCCTACCGCAACCTCGACGTGATCATCCCGTGGACGCTCAGCGACTACCTGGACATGAACGGCGAGCAAAAAAGCTGGCTGAACGTACGCCTGAAGGAACACCTGAGCTGGCACTGCACCACCCAATTGCCCGGCTACCTCGACTGGCTGGACCGCCTGCAAACCATGATCGCGACCAACCAGATCACCGATGCCGCCTTGCGGGCCCGCGCCCGTGAAGCCGAACAGGCGATCGCCGAGACCGCGCGGGAAATCACCCCATCGGCCATCGAGTTGCTGCAGGGGCTGGATGACAAGCAAGTCGCCGAGATGAATGAAGCCTTCGCCAAGGACCAGCGCAAGCACCAGGAGGAATACCTCAAGCCCTCCCTCGACCTGCAGATCAAGGAGCGTGGCGAACGCATGGAAAAGCGCCTGAGCGACTGGCTCGGGCCACTCAACAGCACCCAGCAACAGCGAGTCACCAGCTGGTCGAACGCCCTGGGCGACCAGAACTCCCAGTGGATTGCCAACCGTGTGCATTGGCAGAAACAGTTCAGTGCGGCGGTCGCGCAACGCCAGAGCCCGCAATTCCCACAACGAATCGAAACGCTACTGGTCAATCGTGAGCGATTGTGGACCCCCGCCTATCGTCAGGCCTTTGCCAACACCGAGGCCCAGGCGCGCTCGCTGTTCGTGGACCTCATGGCTGAAAGCACGCCAAGCCAGCGCGAACGTCTGTTGAAGAAAATAGAGGGCGTGAGGAAGGACTTCAGCGATCTGAAGTGCTTGAAAGCAGCGAAACAAGGCTAAGTGCTACACAAATCCCATGTGGGAGCGAGCCTGTCTCAATACCTGTAGCTGGCTCTTACTCACGACCGACCGGCGGTATGTCGAATTCCACACAAGCCAAACGACTAGGCTGTGTAGGTCACCTCCCAGCCCCACGCAGGAGAACACAGCATGAACATCCAGAATCACCCCGTCGTGTCGCGGGAAGAATGGCTCGTCGCCCGTAAACAGCACCTGGTCCGCGAGAAAGCCTTCACCAGGGACCGGGACAAACTCAGCGCCGAACGCCGCGCCCTGCCCTGGGTGAAAATCGGCAAGGACTACCGCTTCCAGGGCCCCAACGGCGAACTGAAACTGGCGGACCTGTTCGGCGGCCGCAGTCAGTTGGTCATCTATCACTTCATGTTCGCCGAGGGCTGGGACGAGGGCTGCCCCGGTTGCTCGTTCCTTAGCGACCACATCGACGGCGCCAACCAGCACCTGGCCCACCACGATATTGCAGTGGTGGCGGTTTCCCACGCACCGCTCGCTGAATTCCAGGCGTTCAAGCGGCGCATGGGCTGGAGGTTCGATTGGGTGTCGTCAGCAGGATGCGATTTCAACTACGACTTTGGCGTCTGTGCCCGAGCCGAAGACGTCGCCGCCGGAAAGGCCACGTACAACTACGAAAAAACCGACGGCTCCGAGGAAGAACTCCCCGGCCTCAGCGTGTTTTATCGCAATGACGCCGGGGAAATTTTCCATACCTACTCCACCTATGCCCGGGGCCTGGACTTGCTGGTCGGCGCCTACAACTACCTCGACCTGACGCCCAAGGGCCGCAATGAGGACGAAATCATGGAGTGGGTGCGGCATCATGACAAATATGAGGAACAGGAGAAGTCGAGCTGCTGCCACGGCGGATAATCATCAGACATAAAAAACCCGGACACTGTCCGGGTTTTTCTTAAGTCACCTGCAACGACTTACTCGGCCGCCGGCGCTTCCGGCTTGCGGCGCTTGAGCGGGGCCATGCCGTCCTTGCTGACCAGGGAATCGCTCTTCGGCCGGTTGGCGCTCTTGCGCTTGGTCGGAGTCTTGGCGGCAGTTTTCTTCTTGTCGCCCTTGGCGTCGGTCTTTTTCTTCTTCACGCCGACGGCCTTGCCCGAGGCCTTGACCTTTTTCGGTCCGCCGTAGGTGCCTTTGACTTCCTTGATGGTACGACGCTCGAAGCTCTGCTTGAGGTAGCGCTCGATGCTCGACATCAGGTTCCAGTCGCCGTGGCAGATCAGCGAGATGGCCAGGCCATCGTTGCCGGCGCGGCCGGTACGACCGATGCGGTGCACGTATTCGTCGCCGCTGCGAGGCATGTCGAAGTTGATCACCAGGTCCAGACCGTCCACGTCCAGGCCACGAGCGGCGACGTCGGTGGCCACGAGAATTTTCACGCCACCCTGCTTCAGGCGGTCGATCGCCAGTTTGCGATCCTTCTGGTCTTTCTCGCCGTGCAGCACGAACGCTTTGTATTCCTGCGCCACCAGGCGGCCGTAGATGCGGTCGGCCATGGCGCGGGTGTTGGTGAAGACGATGGCCTTCTGGTAGGTCTCATTGGCCAGCAGCCAATTGACGATCTGTTCTTTGTGCTGGTTGTGGTCAGCGGTGATGATTTGCTGGCGAGTGGTGTCGTTCAGCTGGCTGACCGCGTTGAGTTGCAGGTGCTCAGGGTTGTTCAGGACCTTGGCAATCATCTCGCGCAGGCCGGAACCGCCAGTGGTGGCGGAGAACAGCATGGTCTGCTGACGATTCGGGCATTCGTCCACCAGGCGTTGCACGTCTTCGGCAAAGCCCATGTCGAGCATGCGGTCGGCTTCGTCGAGCACCAGGACTTCGACTTCCTTGAGGTCGAGGTTGCCGGCGTTCAACTGCTCGATCATCCGGCCCGGTGTACCGATCAGGATGTCCGGCACCTTGCGCAGCATCGCGGCCTGGACCTTGAAGTCTTCGCCGCCGGTGATCAGGCCGGACTTGATGAAGGTGAACTGCGAGAAGCGCTCAACTTCCTTCAGAGTCTGCTGGGCCAGTTCGCGGGTCGGCAGCAGGATCAGGGTCTTGATGCTGACGCGGATTTTCGCCGGGCCGATCAGACGGTTGAGGATGGGCAAAACGAATGCAGCGGTTTTGCCGCTACCGGTTTGCGCCGTCACCCGCAGGTCACGCCCCTGGAGCGCCAGCGGAATGGCCGCGGCTTGCACAGGCGTTGGCTCGACAAATTTCAGCTCGGCCACGGCTTTGAGCAGGCGTTCGTGCAGGGCGAATTGGGAAAACACGGGTGCTACCTCGAAGAAATGCAAAAAAACAGCTGCATAGGGTAACGGTTTCGAGCGCTCAGGCCGAGTTTCTTTATACAAATGGCGGTAAAGAGTTGGTTTTTTGTTGCCTGATTTTGCCCCAAACGTAATACAAAGCGTCTTAAATGCTCTAATCGCCCCTCGCGCTCTACAGAAGAATCGTTTCAACCATGGATATCAAACAGCTCTGGATCAACGTCCAAGACCTTTGGGGCGCCCTCGACCAGCACCCGCTCGTGCACTCCAGCCTGTCGCTGCTGTTGCTTTTGGCGCTGGCGCTGTTCCTCGGACGGGTGGCGCGTTACCTCATTTTGCACGCGACCAAAATGCTCGGCCGCCAGCCGGCGTTGCACTGGGTCAATGATTTCCTGCAGAACAAGGTGTTCCATCGCCTGGCGCAGATCACGCCTTCGGTGGTGATCCAGTTCGGGCTCAATCTGGTGCCGGACCTGAGCAAAACCAGTCTGAAATTCCTGGGCAACGTGGCGCTGTCCTTCACCTTGCTGTTTCTGCTGTTGGCGGTCAGCGCCCTGCTCAATGCCCTGCTCGACATCTACGCCCGCACCGAACATGCCCGCACCCGCTCGATCAAAGGCTATGTGCAACTGGCGAAAATGGTGTTGTACGTGTTTGGCGCGATCATCATCGTCGCCACACTGATCGACCGCTCGCCGCTGTTGCTGCTGTCGGGTCTGGGCGCCATGTCGGCGGTGATTCTGTTGGTCTACAAGGACACGCTGCTGTCATTCGTCGCCAGCGTGCAGTTGACCAGCAACGACATGCTGCGGGTCGGCGACTGGATCGAGATGCCCCAGGTGGGCGCCGACGGCGATGTGGTGGACATCACCTTGCACACGGTCAAGGTGCAGAACTTTGACAAGACCATCGTCTCGATCCCGACCTGGCGCCTGATGTCCGAGTCGTTCAAGAACTGGCGCGGCATGCAGGCTTCCGGTGGCCGCCGAATCAAACGTAGCCTGTTCATCGACGCCAGCGGCGTACGCTTTCTGCGTGACGACGAGGAACTGAAACTGTCCCAGGTGCACCTGCTCACTGACTACATCACCCGCAAACAGGCCGAACTCAAGGCCTGGAACGAAGCCCAGGGCAACGTCGCGGCCATGTCGGCCAACCGCCGGCGGATGACCAATATCGGCACGTTCCGCGCCTATGCGCTGGCCTACCTGAAGAGTCACCCGGAAATCCAGACGAACATGACCTGCATGGTCCGCCAGATGCAGACCACGGCCCAGGGTATTCCGCTGGAAATCTACTGCTTTACCCGCACCACGGCGTGGGCCGATTACGAGCGGATTCAGGGGGATATTTTCGACTACCTGCTGGCGGTGCTGCCGGAGTTCGGGTTGAGCCTGTACCAGCAGCCGAGTGGTACGGATTTACGGGCCGGGCTGCTGCCGGCGGTGTTGGGTGCGAGTCACATTCCCGAAGCCGAAAAACGCATGATGTAACCCCACAAAAAACAAATGTGGGAGCGGGCTTGCTCGCGAAAACGGAGTGTCAGTCGACATCAATGTTGAATGACCCACCGCATTCGCGAGCAAGCC